>NZ_JAIGQA010000112.1:0-27144 GCF_019733245.1 Streptomyces sp. WAC04114 | reverse complement strand
CCCCTCACCCCCACCCCGATCATCCTCCGCCAACGCGAACTCGGCGGCTCCCTGACCCGCTTCGCCCAGGCCAGGACGCTCAAGGCCCCCGAAGGCACCGGCTTCGCGGACGCCGTACGCACCGCGAACGCCGTGGTCGCCGCACACCCGGCCCTGCGGCTCAGGCTCCGCACAGAGCACGGCGTGTGGACCCTCCGCACCGAACCCGCCCGCGACATCACCGTCGTACGCCCGGACACCACCGACGCGACAGCCGTCGCCAACGAGGCCGCCGGACAACTCGACCCCGAGTCAGGCGAAGTGATCGCGTTCGCGTGGCTGGAGTCGAGCAGGACCCTCGTCGTCACCGTGCACCACCTCGCCGTCGACGCGGTCTCCTGGCTGATCCTGCTCGACGACCTGGCCACGGCCCTGCGCGGCGAGCCCCTCGCCCCGCCGACCACCTCGTACGCCGAGTACGCCGAAGCCCTGACGCTGAGGGCGACCCAGGACCTCGACGACCTCGGCCACTGGATCACCACTCTCCAGGCGCCCGAACTGCTGCCGTCCACAGGGGCGTTGCGCAGGACGACCGTGGTAGTCGCCCCGGACGTGAGCGACAGCGTCACCCGCACCGCGCCCGCCGCACTCGGCGTCGGCCTCACTGAGCTGCTGTGCGGCGCCCTGCGCACCGCGCTGACCCACATCCAGCCGTCGCCCGGCGACCTCGCGATCGACCTGGAGCGGCACGGCCGCGTCCCGGTCCTCGAACAGCACGACTACACCCGTACCGTCGGCTGGTTCACCGCCATCGCGCCCGTACGGCTGACCGCGCACACCGACCCCGTCGCGGCGGCCCGCGAGGTCGCCGAGCGTCAGCCGGACGAGCGCGGACACGTCGCCTACGGCCGGCTCAGGTACCTCAACCCGCAGACCGCCCCGCTGCTCACCGCCCGCCCTCAGGTGCTGTTCAACTACCTCGGCCGGGGCAGCGAGTCCCAGGCGCTGTACCTCACCGGCGGCGACCAGGGCAGCCCGTACGCCGTCGAGGTCAACGCCTGGACCGACGAGGCGACCGGCAGTCTGCTCGCCGAGTTCGTCCTCGCCGAGGGCGTCCCCGACGCGATCACCGAGCACTGGCGCGGTGCGCTGAAGCACCTCGCGGACGCCGCGACGACTGCCGAGCGCACCGCACCGGTCACCCCGCTCCAGCGCGGCCTGTTCTTCCAGGCCCAGCTGGCGGGCACGGCCGGACACTACGTCGCCCAGAACTGGTTCACCTTCGACCGGCGTCTGGACACCGGCGCGCTGGCCGAGGCGATGGCCCACGTGATCGCACGGCACCCGGTCGTCGGCGCCGGCTTCGGCACCGACGAGGACGGGAACCCGGTCCAGGTCCTCAAGGCCGGACGACGGGTCGACGTCCGTACGATCACCCTGTCGACGGACGCAGAAGTGGACGCCCTGCGCGCCCGGGACCGGGACACGGGCTTCGATCCGGGGGAGCCGCCGCTGATCCGGCTCACCGTCGTGCACCTGCCCGGCGACCGGGACGGCCTGCTGCTCAGCTACCACCTGCTGCTGTGGGACGGCTGGTCCCGGGAGATCGTCCTGCGGGACCTCTTCGACGCCTACCGTGCCGTCCTCGCCGGCGAGCCGCTCGATCCGACGCCCGCCACACCGAGCTTCGAGGAGTACGCCCGGGCCCTCGACGCCAGGGACCCGGCGCCGTCGGAGCGCTTCTGGGCGGACCACTTGGCCGCCCTCCCCGGCCCGACGCTGCTCGCCGGACCGGCGCCGTCCTTCCCGGACGACCTGCCGAGCGCCCTCGTGCACACCCTGTCCGCCGAGCAGTCCGCGCTCGTGCGCGAGACGGCCCGGGTGCACGGCGTCACCCTGAACTCCGTGCTGACCGGCGCGTTCGGCCTGCTCCTCGGCGCGCACACCGGCCGCGCCGACGCCGTGTTCGGCGTGACCGTCTCCGGCCGGGACGGCGAGGGGCGCTCCGACATCGTCGGCGTCCTGCTCAACACCGTGCCGATGTGGACCCGGGCCCGCCCCGACGACACGGTCGGCGCCTACCTGTCGGCCGTCCAGACCGCCCGGGTCGAGGCGATGGAGCACGAGCACCTCGGGCTCGGCGAGATCCAGCGGGCCAGCGGGCACGACACCCTGTTCGACAACCTGTTCGTGCTCCAGAACTTCCTGGACATGGACGCGTTCGCCGAGATGAACACCCGGCACGGCATCACCTCGGTGAAGGCCGACGACTCGACCCACTATCCGTTCACCTGGGTCGTCACGCCGGGCGACCGGCTCACGGTGAAGCTGGAGTACCGCGACGGCGACACCGGCAACGCCCGCCGTCTCCTCGACGACTACCTGGGCGTGCTCGAAGACCTGGCCCGTGCCACCGGGCCGGTCGGCGCGCTGCGCGGTCTGGGCCGGATGCCCGAGCCGGCCGCACGCACCGACGTCGGCACGGACACCGTCGTCGACCGGTTCGACCGGGCGGCGGACCGCGATCCGCAGCGGGTGGCACTCGTGGCTCACGGCTCGACGATGACCTTCGCCGAACTCCGCGACCGCAGCCGGGCCGTGGCGGGCGTGCTCGCCGCGCGCGGCATCGGACCGGAGACGACCGTCGGCCTCGCGATCCCGCGCTCCCTCGACTGGATCGCGGCGCTGTTCGCCGTCCTGCGGGTCGGCGCCGCGTACGTGCCGCTGGAGCTGGACCACCCGGACGAGCGGATCGCCGCGATCGTCGACGACGCCCGCCCGGACGTGATCCTCACCGTGAGCGCGGTCTCGCCCCGCCTGACCGGCGAACTGATCGAACTGGACCGGCCGCTTCCCGATGCAGAGCCGTATGTGACGTTCGCTCCGGACGACCCGGACCGGCTGCGCCATCCCGCGTACACGATCTACACCTCCGGCTCCACCGGGAAGCCCAAGGGCGTGGTGACCGAGTACGCCGGTCTCACCAACATGCTGATCAACCATCAGCGCAGGATCTTCGAGCCGGTGCTGGCCGAGCACGGACACCGGACCTTCCGGATCGCGCACACCGTGTCGTTCGCGTTCGACATGTCGTGGGAGGAGCTGCTGTGGCTCGCCGACGGACATGAAGTGCACATCTGCGACGAGGAGTTGCGCCGGGACGCGCCCCGGCTGGTCTCCTACTGCCTGGAGCACGGGATCGACGTCATCAACGTGACTCCCACCTACGCGCAGCAGTTGGTCGCCGAGGGCCTGCTCGACGACCCGGCGCAGCGGCCGGCCCTGGTGCTGCTCGGCGGCGAGGCCGTCACGCCCACGCTGTGGCAGCGGCTCGCCGAGACCGAGGGAACGGTCGGCTACAACCTGTACGGGCCCACCGAGTACACCATCAACACCCTGGGCGTCGGCACCTTCGAGTGCGCGGACCCGGTCGTGGGCGTGGCCATCGACAACACCGACGTGTACGTCCTGGATCCATGGCTGCGACCGCTGCCGGACGGTGTGCCCGGCGAGCTGTACGTGTCGGGCATCGGCATCGCGCGCGGCTACCTCGGACAGCCCGCCCAGACCGCCCACCGCTTCGTGGCCTGCCCGTTCGGCGGGCCCGGCGAACGCATGTACCGCACCGGCGATCTGGTGGTCCGCCGTCCGGACGGCAACCTGATGTACCTGGGCCGCACCGACCAGCAGGTCAAGATCCGCGGCCACCGGGTCGAACTCGGCGAGGTCGAGGCCGTGTTCGCCGCCCACCCGGCGGTGCGGTTCGTCGCCGCGGTCGCCCAGCCCGACCCGCAGGTCGACGGCGCCCACCGGCTGGCCGCCTACCTGGTCCTGGACGGGGCGGATCTGGCGACCGTCGCCGCCGAGGTGGGCGCCGGACTGCCGGACTTCCTGCGGCCCACGCACTACGCCCAGGTCGACAGCATCCCGCTGACGGTGAACGGGAAGGCTGACACCAAGGCGCTGCCCGAGGCCAAGCCGCTGGGCGCGCTGACCACGGCGGGGGAGCGGGGCCCGCAGACCGAGACCGAGACCGTGGTGTGCGAGTACTTCGCCGAGGCACTGGACCTTGACGACGACGAGGTGAGCGCGGTGAGCGACTTCGTGTCCCTGGGCGGACACTCCATGCTGGCGGTGCGGCTCGTCGGGCTGCTCCGCCGCGAGTACGGTCCCGTGATCACCATCCGCGATCTGTTCACCCTGCGAACCCCGGAAGCGATTGCCCGCCACCTCGATGACAACTGACACTCAGCGGCCCCGCCGAGGGGCCGCCATCCTCCGCACCGCCCTGCGCCGCAACATCGGTGCCATGGCCTGGGGCACCCTCCTCATGGGCCTCTATCAGGCCGGCGAGACGGCCTTCCCCATCGCGCTCGGCCTGATCGTCGAGCACACGATGCGGGACGGCCGCAGCCTCCAGGCGCTCGCCCTGTCGATCGGCGCCCTGGCCGTGATCATCACGACGGTGTCGCTGTCGTGGCGGTTCGGCATGCGGATCCTGCAGAAGGCCAACACGACCGAGGCGCACCGCTGGCGGGTGAAGGTCGCGGCCTGCGGTCTGCAGCCCGTGGCCCGGGACGTCGACCTCAAGTCCGGCGAGGTGCTGACCATCGCCACCGAGGACGCCGATCAGACCGCCGACATCATCGAGGTGGTGCCGCTGCTCATCAGCTCGCTCGTCGCCGTGCTGGTCGCGGCGGTCGCCCTGGGCCTTGCGGACATCCGGCTCGGGCTGCTGGTGATCGTGGGCACGGTCGCGATCCTGTCGATCCTCAGCGTGATGTCCAAGCGGATCGGCAGCAGCACCCAGGAGCAGCAGGCCCGGGTGGCGCGGGCGGGAGCGAAGGTCGCCGACCTGATCACCGGCCTGCGCCCACTGCACGGCTTCGGCGGCAACCACGCCGCCTTCCGGTCCTACCGGGAGGTCAGCACGGAGGCGAAGCGCCAGTCGATCACCGTCGCCAAGGTGAACGGCGTCTACGCGGGCACCGCCCTGGCCCTCAACGCGGTCCTCGCCGGCGCCGTGACCCTGACGGCGGGACGGCTGGCGTTCGAGGGCCGGATCACCATCGGCGAACTCGTCATGGCCGTGGGCCTGGCGCAGTTCATCATGGAACCGCTCAAGCTGTTCTCGGAGATGCCCAAGTACGTGATGATCGCGCGTGCCTCGGCCGAGCGGATGGCTCTTGTGCTGTCGGCCCCGCCGGTCATGACCCCGGGCTCCGAACTCCCCTCCGGGGGCGGCGACCTGGAGATCGACTGCGTCCGCCACGGCACGCTGTCCAACCTGAAGTTCCAGGTGAAGGCGGGCGAGTTCGTAGCCATCGCCCCCTACCAGCCCCGCGCGGCGGCCGACCTCGCCGCCGTCCTGGCCGTGCGCGTCCCGCCCACCGCGTACGAGGGAACGGTGCGGATCGCCGGCAAGGACCTGGCGGACCTGTCCGTCGAGGCGGTCCGCGAGCACCTGCTGGTCAACCCGTACGACGGGGAGATCTTCGCGGGCACCCTCCGTACGAACATCGACCCGTCGGGCACCAGCCGGACGGTCCCCGAGGCGGTCGAGGCGTCCATGCTGACCGACGTCGTGGCCCTGCACCGCGAGGGCCTCGACTACGGCGTCCGCGACCGGGGCGCCAACCTCTCCGGAGGCCAGCGCCAACGCCTCTCCCTGGCACGCGCCCTGGCCGCCGACACCGACGTCCTCGTCCTGCACGACCCGACGACGGCGGTGGACGCGGTCACCGAACAACTCGTCGCCCGCAACGTGGCGAAGCTTCGCCGGGGCCGCACGACGATCGTGATCACCAGCAGCCCGGCGTTCCTGGACGCGGCCGACCGGGTCCTCATCCTGGACGACGGCACGATCACAGCAGAGGACACCCACCGCAACCTGCTGGCAAGAGACCAGGACTACTGCTCGGCGGTGGCCCGCTGACCTTTCAGGGGCGCGGGGCCGAGTCGATGTGCGGCTCCGCCGCGTGGGCGCGACCAGCCCCCACGCACCGGCACTCGACAACGGCGCTACGCGAGGCGCCACAGCAACGTGTGACTACTCCAGGGGCCCAGGGGCCAGGGGACACGTCCTCAGGGGCGCGGGGCCGAGTCGATGTGCGGCTCCGCCGCGTGGGCGCGACCAGCCCCCACGCACCCGCACGCGGCAATGGCGCCGCAGGCGAAGCGCCGAGGCCACCTGTGACTCCTCAAGAGGCCCGGGGGAAACGCTCTCAGGGGCGCGGGGAACTGCGCGCCCGGCCCCCACGCACCCGCACCCGACAACGGCGCTACGCGCGGAGCACCGAGCCCACGTGTGAGTTCTCAAGGGGGCCAGCGGGAAACGCTCTCAGGGGCGCGGGGAACTGCGCGACCAGCCCCCACCGCCCCGCACCCGACTACGAACCGAGCACCCAACCCACATCCCTGAGCAGCGCATGACGCCATCCCGCCCGATCATGCCCCGCCGCGGACCGCGACACCCGCACGGTCGCCCCGGCCCGCTCCACCAAACCCTCGGTCACCTCACAGTGGGGCAGCATCCGATCCTCGTGCTCCCCGACGTCGAACGCGACCCGCAGCCCCGCCAGATCAACACCCGCCCGCAACCGCTCGGCGATCACACCCCCCAGAGCACCCCCCAACGGATCAGCCGCCCGCAGGGCACCCGGCGTCCACCAGAACGACCCCGACTGACACGCCACCCGCGACACCAACTCGGGAAACTCCAGCGCCGCGTACACCGCACTCAGCCCCCCGAGACTCTGCCCGGCGACCACCAGCCGCTGCGGATCAGCGGGCACGCCCGACTCCGCCACCAGCGGCAGCAGTTCGTCCCGCACCGCCTCCCACAGCTCGGGCCGGCACGTGAGCTCCGCGACCCGGTCCTTGGCCGGCAGGAAGACCAGGGTGACCGGCGGCACCTCACCCGCCGCCACCGCCGAGTCGAACGCGGTCACGGCCGGATGCAGATGGAGCCAGTCGTCGCCGTCCAGCAGCAGCACCACCGGCCCACCACCCCCCGCCGGATGAACCCGCACGGTCCGCCGTCCGCCCAGCCGCTCACTGGCCCAGCGGATCCGCGTCCGCGGCAGGGGCAGCACCGCGTCCGCCCCGAGGAGGGGCCAGTGCGGCTGCTCAGGGGCGTCCGGCGTCGCGGCGATGGACCGTTCGCCGCCCGCCCCGGCCGGGTTCAACGGGTCAGCTTGGAACACGTCCCCCGTCGCGAACCGGTACGTCACCCGCAGCCGCTCGGGCATGCGCACCTCGGCGTACCAGCAGTCGCTGTCCTGCCAGCGGCGCAGGGCGACCGGCTCCGACCAGCTCTCGAACTCGACCCTCACCGGCGACGACCCGCGCCACAGGAACAGGGTCACCCAACCGCCGCCCTCCGCGGGCACCGACGAGGGCGCCCCCGCAGCGGCCCAGAACGCGGGACTGCCGGGCGCGCCCGGCAACCCGAACCCGGCGAACGCGTCCTGACTGCCGGCCGCGGTCACACGCATGAGCGTCTCCTTGTGAGAGGGAAGGGCAAAGGCTAAGCTCCGTCAATTAGGCGAGCCTAACCTAATCTTGGCCCCTTCGAGGAGGCGCGACGCATGAGCACCAACCCCTTCGACGACACCGAAGGCCGGTTCCTCGTCCTGGTGAACGACGAAGGCCAGCACTCCCTCTGGCCGTCCTTCGCCGAGGTCCCCGGCGGATGGACGATCGCTTTCGCCGAGAACACCCGCGAGGCGTGCCTGGAGTACGTCGAGACCCACTGGACGGACCTGCGCCCCCGGTCCCTCGCCACGTCCCAGGACGCCTGACACCGCGGATGCTGTGCACCAGGCTGACCAACGCCCGTTTCCTCACCATGGATCCGGACCACCCGGTCGCTCATGACCTCGGCATCTGGCAGGGCCGGATCGTCGGCCTCGACGAGGCCGTGACCTCTCTGCCCGCCAAGAAGGTCGTCGACCTCCAGGGCGCCACGGTGCTGCCGGGGTTCATCGACGCCCATGTCCACCTCGCCTGGACCGGGTTCAAGCAGAACACCCCGAGCATCGCGGGCCGCACGCGCATCGACGACGTGCTCGCGGTCGTGGCCGAGGCCGTCGCCCGCACCCGCGGCCCCGGCGACTGGGTGAGCATCGCCGGCTACGACCAGCGGGCCCTCGGCCGCCATCTGACCGCCGCCGAACTCGACCGGGTCAGTGACGGACGCAAGCTCTACCTGCTGCACGACTCCGGGCACGGCTGCGTCGTCAACACCGCCGTCCTGGACCTGCTCCCCGCCGACATCCCGCGCGAGAACGGCTTCCTCGCCGAGCAGGCCATGGGTGCCGCCCGCGCCCTGCGCCTTCCGCACGCCCAGGAGGACCTGGCCGAGGCGATCGGCCGCGCGGCCCGCACCTGTCTGACCGAGGGCGTCACCGCCTGCGCCGAAGCGGGCATCGGCGGCACCCTCTTCGGTCACAGCCCCGTCGAACTCGGCGCCTACCAACTCGCCTGGGACAAGGGCCTGTTGCCGTTGCGGGTGCAGCTCATGGTGTCCGCGGACCGGCTGCGCCCGGTCGCCGCGCACCAGGCCGACGGCATCCCGCGCGCCCTCGACCTCGGCCTGCGCACCGGCTTCGGCGACGACCGGCTCTGTGTGGGCGCGCTGAAGGTGTACACCGATGGCGGCATGATGGCCCGTACGGCCGCACTGACCAGCCCGTACGAAGGGCTCGACCACGCCGGGCAGTTGCAGGACGACCCGGACGTGCTCACCGACCTCGTCGTGGACGGCCACCTCGCCGGCTGGCAGCTCGCCGTGCACGCCATCGGCGACCGCGCGGCCGACCTCGCCCTGGACGCCATCGAGCGCGCCCAGCGGATCCGGCCCCGCCCCGAGGCACGCCACCGCATCGAACACGCCGGGCTGATCCGGCCCGACCAGCTCCCGCGCATGGCACGGCTCGGCGTCAGCGCGGTCGTACAGCCGAACTTCCTGCGCTCCTACGGCGACGACTACGCCTCGATCATGGGCGAGGAACGGGCGCCCTGGATGTACCGGGGCCGGGCCTTCCTGGACCACGGCATTCCCCTGGTGGGCAGCTCCGACCGGCCCGTCGCCGACGGATCGCCCCTGCGCGCCGTCCAGTTCATGGCCGAACGCGCCTCCGCCTCCGGTCAGTTCATCGGCCCGGACGAGGCCGTCTCCGTCGACCAGGCCCTGCACGCGTACACCGTCGCCGGCGCCCGCGCCTGCCACTGGGAGGACCGCCTGGGCTCTCTCACCCCGGGCAAACACGCCGACCTGGTCGTCCTCGCCGACGACCCCCGGAGCGTCGACACCTCGCGCATCGGCGCCATCGAGGTCGTGGAGACGTACGTGGACGGCCGTCCGAGCCGTCCGCGCGCCTGATCCCCGGTCCGGAACCGAGGAAGGAACCCCTTGACCACGGCCCCGCCGCGCCCAGCCGTGCTCCCGCACGCCCTTGCCGCACCGACACCCACCGTGCGTACCGCCCGCCCCGACGAGGCCGCCGCCCTCGCGGCCCTGTCCCGGCCCTTCGTGCGCTCGGGCGCCCTGCGCGCACGCCCCGTCTCCCTCTACGCCGCCCACGCGGCCGACTTCCTGGTGCTTCAGGCTCCCGACGGCACTCTCGACGGCTGCGTGGGCCTGCGCGCCTACCCCGCGGACCCGGGGGAGGGCCGCGAACGCGCGGGCGTCGTCTACAACTTCTGTGTGGCCGCGCACCGGCAGGGGAGCGGAGCGGGCGCCGGGCTGTTACGCGCGGTGCTCGCCGCCGCACGCGCCCGGTCGCTCGACGCCCTCTTCACGGCGACCACCGGAGGCGCCGGACTGTTCCTCCGCCACGGCTTCACGCCCACGACCGCGCACCGTGCGCCACGGCCCTGGGCGGAGTCCCTGGACCCGCGGCGCGGGGCACGCGTCCTGGTCAGGACGTGGTGACGGCGTCGGGCACCACGGTGGTGCCCGGGCTGGTCCCGGCCAGCACACTGCGCAGCACGGCGTGCGGGACACGCCCGTCCACCACGTGCGCCCTGCGCACCCCGCCGCGGACGGCCCGCAGACAGCCCTCCATCTTCGGCAGCATCCCGCTCGCCAGCCCGGGCAGCAGCCCGTCCAGCTCCCGGACCGTCAGATGCCCGATCACCTCGGTGCTGCGCGGCCAGTCCGCGTACAGCCCCTCGACGTCGGTGAGCATCACCAGCCGTTCGGCGTCGAGCGATACGGCGAGGGCGGCGGCCGCGAGATCGGCGTTCACGTTGTAGACCTGCCCGTCCGCGCCGCGTGCCACGGGGGAGACGACGGGGATGTGGTCCTGCTCCAACAGGGCGCGCACCATGGCCGGATTGACGTCCACGACGTCGCCGACGAGGCCGATGTCCACCGCCCTGCCGTCCACCCGGGCCGGCCGCCGCACGGCCGTCATCGTGTGCGCGTCCTCTCCGGTCAGACCCACCGCGAAGGGACCGTGGACGTTGATGTGACCGACCAGCTCCCGCTGCACGCGGCCCGTCAGCACCATGCGCACCACGTCCATGGTCTCGGGCGTGGTCACTCTCAACCCTGCCTCGAAGCGGGTCTCCAGGCCCAGCCGGTCCAGCATCGCGCTGATCTGCGGCCCGCCGCCGTGCACGACGACCGGGCGCAGGCCCGCGTGCCACAACTCCACCACGTCCTGGGCGAAGGTCAGTTGAAGCCCCGGATCCACCATGGCGCTGCCGCCGAACTTGATGACGACCACGCTGCCTCGAAGGTCCTCGGGCCAGGGAAGTGTCCCGGCGAGCGGATCCCCGTCACGGGCGGCTGTCACGGTCACGCGGACACTCCGTTTCATGGCGGGGCGGGGCGGGGTGGCGCGGGGCAGACCCCGGCCGAAGCGGTGCCTCAGGTCATGCGCATTGCCGATTAGCCAAGGCTAACCTTACCAAGATCCGGCCGGAGCGCAGGGGTCAGGGCGGGCTGCGAAAACACCGTCCCCGACGTCCGCTCAGGCCGGACAGTCGGCCCGCGTGGTGGCAGTACCCCAACGGATCATCAGATAGCCGGACCCGCCGATCTCCGCGACGGCGTAGCGAGAGTACGGCCAGGCGCTCCCCGCGCTCTCCCGTTCGCTCACCAGCGCCCGGCACGCCTCGCCGGCGGCCAGGGCCGCCCAGGACTCGACCTGCTCCTGGTCCCACTGCAGGTATTCCGACCAGACGTACATCACAGACTCGTCGGGGTCGAAGCCCACTTTGATGTGCGCGTTGCCGAGCACCCGGTCGGTACCGAGTGTCCGGCGCATCCCGTTGGTACCTGTGATGATCTTTCTGGCGGTGGCGTCCGCGACCCGGATCTCCGCGCCGTCGGTACTGGGAATCATCGCCTGCCCCAGACCTTCCTCGTCAGGGTTCCAGTCGGGCGCAGCGCCCTCGCCCTGCCCCGTGCCGTCGTCGGCGGCCGACCGGCAGCCGGTGTCGGTCACGAAGTCGTCCTGCCAGGTCACCCGGGGTTCCCGGCCCTGCTCCTCCTTCACCATGACGTATGTGCGGTACGGCAGGTCTGGGTGCAGCCGGAGGACGACGTCCCGCAGCGTCAGGCACATCGACCTGGCGATCTGTGTCTCCGCGTACAGCGTCCCCTGCTCATCGGAGGCCAGCCGGTAGGAGAAGTAGACCTCCCGGCGCGACGCGTCGAACCGTACGGCCCCCGGAGTGAAGTCGGCGCTCTCACCGAGGTCCTGTGCCTCGACGCCCTGGTCGTGCAGGACCGCGCGCGCCACGTCGTGCTCTCCTGCGCCTTGGGCCGCTCGTGCCTGGTTCCAGCTCGCCGCACTCGCCGGGCCGCCGCCCGCGGCCTGCCGCTCCGCCTTCTCGTCCCCCTGCGCGGTGCTCGCCGAAGCCCGCCCGGATCCGGCCGAGACCGGCGGTGACGCCGAGGACGCGGACAGCGGGGTGTGACGGCCACCCCCGGTGTCGCCGGGCAGCAGCGCCGCCACTCCTCCGGCCAGGCCGCCGACGACGCCTGCCGCCAGGGCGACGGCCGTTATCAGCCGCTTCCGGGAACGGCGGTTGTCCGACGGCAGCTGCCAGGCGGAGTCCTCCGCGGCCGGCACCTCCCAGGCGGCCGTGATCATGTCCGCCGCCGTCGCCGGTGACGCGTCGGCCCCCGCCGCCTGAGTGACCTGAGACGCGAGGAGCACCGCACACTCCTGGGCGGCCTCGGCGGCCGACGGGCGGTCATCCGGTTCCTGGGCCAGCGCCTTCTCCACGATCCGGCGCAGGAGGACGGGGACGCCGTCCAGGTCGGCCTCGCCCGACATCACACGGAAGGCGACCACATCCGGCGCACCGGCCCCGAACGGCAGCCGTCCGGTGGCCGCATAGGCCACGAGCGCGCCCCACGCGAACACGTCACCCGCCGGACCCGCGGTGCCCTGACGGTACTGCTCGGGGCTGATCCAGCCGGGGGTGCCGGTCATGACCCCCGTCCGGGTGACGCTGGTTCCGTCGGCGGCGTGCGCGATACCGAAGTCCAGCACCCGGGGGCCGGCGGGCGTGAGGAGGACGTTCTGCGGCTTCACGTCGCGGTGCACCACCCCCACGGCATGAATGGCGGCCAGCGCCTGCGCGGTGGCGGCCGCGAACGCGTACGGGCTCCCTTCCGTGAGAGGCCCCTGCGCGAGCACGTGCTGGGTCAGGGTCGGCCCGGGGACGTATGCGGTGGCCAGCCACGGGGTCCGTGCGTCCGGATCGGCGGCGAGCAGGGGAACCACGTGCGGTCCGGTGACACGGGAGGACAGCTCCACCTCACGCCGGAAACGGGCCCTGAACTCCGGATCCTGGGCCTGCTCGGGGTGGATCACCTTGACCGCGACGCGCATTCCGTCGGGGGCGACACCGGCGTGGACGGTGCCCATGCCGCCCGCGCCGAGACGGCCGATGATGCGGTAGGGGCCGATACGGGAGGGGTCGCCCGGACGAGCCGGCTGAACTCTTCCGGAGCCGATTTCGCTCACGAACACTTCCTTGGAACAGTGGGATGAACGGGCAGACCGGGGTGTCGATCGCATCCGCCGGACGCCGGGTGGACGGGGAGTGACTCACGACCGCCGTGCGGCGAGCCCCGGCTGATGGGGCGGGTCCGAAAGAGGATGCGGCCGGCCCGAAAGCTGACGTGGGCCGGTCCGAACAGTGCCGCAGACCGGCGAACCGCGCTGCCCAGTACTTCAGTTCGTCGACGATCGGGGGTTCGTCACCACACCGGGCCGCCCGTACGGCACGCCTTCCGCCCCCTGAGGTACCCGACCCCGCAACCTCCCGATCAAGGCGCCCGGCGCCCACTCGTCCTCGACACTGCCCTGTCGCATCGCGGTCCCCTCCCGGCCGTCGACCTGTGCGACGCGAGCCTATGCGGCTTTGGCCCCGGGGGCGGCCGGTTTGGGCGCCGCCCCCTATTCTGCCCGGAAGCCGGTGCGCTCGCCCGGCCCCCGGGCTTCCCCCGCCGGCTACTTCGACTTGCGGTTCGGGGAGACGGCAGGCTCCTTCCCCAGCGCCTCGATCGTCTCCTCCATCTCGCGCACCCTACGGCGCAGTTGCACCAGTCCGTCCGCGACTTCTACGCCTACCTGGGCCAGGTGCTGGCGCGCTACGACCTCGACACGGCCGAGTACCAGGGGTTCAAGGAACTGCTGCTCGACTACGTGGAGGCCATCACCGAGGACGTCTCCTTCCGGGCCCCGCGCATCGCGGCCCACCTGGACTCGGTCTGGCCGCACCTGCCCGCGCTGCTCGCCCGGATCGACGCGCACGCGGCAGGCATCGGCGCGCTCGCCGACGGACTGCCGGAGACGCGCGTGCAGCGCAGCCGCGGACGCGACCGCGCGGACTGGGAGGGGCTGCGCGAGTGGTTCACCGTCACCGGCGGCCACTTGAGCCAGGTGGATCAGCTGCGGGACGCCACCCTGCGCGCCCTGCAGTCGCTCCTTGCCAACGCTAGAACCCGCGCGTCGGTAGCTCGGGCCCCGCTCGGGCCGGACGGGGTCAGGCAGGCAGCCCGCCTGCCGCGAGTCGATCACTCATGTCGCTCACCAGCTCCTTGCCCGACCCGCCGGCCCCGGTGAGCAGCTCCTCGAAGGCCCGCAGCCGACGGAAGGTCTCGGCGTAGACCGTCTGCTTCTCCAGGGGCAGTTGGAGCACCTGAAGACGCCGGATGTCGACCCTGGACGAGCTGGAGGCATGGGTGCCGGCCTGACGCCCGTTGGCCGGCGCGCACAGACAGCCGGCGAGGAAATGGGGTTCCAGTTTCTCCGCGTCCACGCGCAGGAGGTAGAGCTGAGGGCCCAGGGCGGTCGGCGGTCCCTGGTGAACCCATGCTTTGAAGGCCCGAGCCACTCCGGCGACTACGACGTCGCCCTCCTCGGCGACGGCCGGGGCCGAGCCGGTGGGGGCCGTCCCGCTGGGAGTGCCGTCGTGCAGGAGGTCGGCGATGGTGAGGAGCGGAACGGCGGCCCCGCCGTCGGGTGCGGCCGACTCCGGTGGCTGCTGGCCGGCGCGCAGTGTCAGTGCTCCGGCTTTGACGAGGTCTCCCACCGTTGTCGTGGTCTGTGGGGTACCGGCCTCGAAGTCGAGGGCGGACAAGCGCGTCGCGTGATCGGCCAGATCCGTCAGCAGCGATCCGAACTCGTCCCACTTGCAGGCGAGTTCCTTACCGGACGGCTCGGCCGCCGCCGCGGTGTAACGCCCCGGGGTGACATCCACCTCGTCGTCGAGAAGGTCGAGCAGCGACACCCGGACGGCGCCCTGCGGCGGCTCCTGGTCCGGCTGGTCGAGGGCCGTCATCGCACTGAGCACGTAGGAACCGAGGCTGTCCCAGTCGGGGCTGGGTTCCCGCGTTCCCGGTCTCGCGAATCGGGTGGCGTCCACCAGGAGGGCGTCCTGGCTCGGGGGAGCGGTCGCGAAGCCGTCCAGGGCCGCGCGGAGGATCCACAACTGGAGTGACACGCTGTGTGGTTGGGCGCTGCCCGGAGGCAGGGAGACGACGGCGCGGAGCGCTCCGGTACGCAGCAGAGAGCCGCGGATACGGCGGCCCGCCTTGCGTGACGCGACGGCCGGCGGAAGGACGATCACGGCGGCCCCGCCCGGCTTGAGATGGGACAGCAGGTGCTGCACCCAGGCCAGTTCGGGTTCGGTGCGAGGGGGCAGGCCGTGCGTCCAGCGCTGGTCGGTGGCGAGCTCCGCGTAGCCCCAGTCACGTTCGTTGAAGGGAGGGTTGCACAGGGCGATGTCGGCCTTCGATCCGGCAAAGGGGTCGTCGCGCAGCGTGTCGGCGCTGACGATGTGTGTCCGGATGTCGTGGTCCTCCGCGAGGAACTCGAGCCGGGCGGCCGTCAACGCGCCGAGCGCCGGATCCCTTTCGCAGGCGAGCACCTCCAGGCCGGGTCTGTCGTACTCCTGCACGGCCGCGGCGGCCAGGTGTCCGCTACCGCACGCCGGATCGAGGAGGGTCAGTCCGTCCTGCGCGGGGCCGAGGCGGACGGCGAGGGCGATCCGGGCCATCAGCGCGGCCAGTTGCGGCGGCGTGGTGCTCAGCTGCCGGACGTGCGTTTCCAGCCATCGCGCCAGCAGGAACTCGAAGACCTCCCGGGGCCCCTCCTTCCGCCCCACCCTCGCGGCCTCGGCGACCAGGTCACGAGCCCGCGCGGAGAGTTCGGGCGGGGCGGTGCGTGCCCTGGGGGAGCGCATCCGGCGAGCCGCTGCCGCGATGGCGAGCCCCGACTCGTTCCGGCTGCCGAGTGCCTCGAAGCGAGGCCAGAGGAGTTCGCGGCCGCCGATGTCCCTGAACTTGCCGTTGTCCCGCAGCCACTGCTCGACCTCGGCCAGCGAGAACTGCGGACTGACGTCGGTGCCGCCGATGCGGGTGGGGAAGGAGTCGTGGCGGCGACGCCAGTTGCTCACGGCGGCGCGGCCCACGCCGGCGATCCGGGCGATCTCGGCCAGGCTGACGGGGACGGCTTCATGGGCACTCATGGTTCGGTCTCCGAGGTACTTGGCGGCTGGGCTGGTCGGCGTTCCCAGCGGCCGTTCATGCAGGGAAGGCTACTACCCCTATTGACTTTGTTCACAGCGTGTACGTTCCATCTTGTTGTGCAGGGAATGTGGAGGTCGGCAGATATGTGGAGTCCCGCGCCGGGAATGGTGATCCATGACCGCTATCGGCTGGAGTCCGTGCTGGGCCGCGGAGTGATGGGGTACGTCTGGCAAGCCCGCGACGTGCCCCTTGACCGGCCCGTGGCGGTGAAAACCGTCGCGAAGGAACTCCTGGCCGTGGCGAGCGGCCGCGACGCCGCACTCGCGCGGTTCGGCAGGGAGACGCGGGCGGCCGCGCGCCTCGACCATGCCAACATCGCCACGGTCTTCGACGCGTCGATCACGGACGACACGTGCTGTCTGGTGATGGAGCTGATCGACGGCACCACCCTCGAGTACCTCTTCGACCAGCAGGAGGACGGCCGTTTCGACGTGCCCTCGGCGGCCGCCGTCGCCGCCCAGCTGTGCGCGGGGCTGTCCGCGGTCCATGGGGCCGGCCTGGTGCACCGTGACCTCAAGACGCAGAACGTCATGGTCCGCCGCGACGGCGTCGTGAAGATCCTCGACTTCGGCCTCGTCAAGCTGCTCGGCGACACCGACCCGCGGCTGACGATGACCGGCGAGGGGGTCGGCAACCTCGTCTGCGCCTCTCCCGAGCTGCTGGCGGGCAAGGACCCGCTCGACGGCCGCAGCGACCTGTACGCCGTGGGCTGCCTCCTGCATCACCTGCTCACCGGGGAGACACCCTTCCCCACCGATCAGCCGGCGCTCCTGGCCTCCCACCACTTCGCCTCGCCCCCGCCCCTCGTCGCCGAGGCGGGAGTACGCGTGCCCCGGGATCTGCAGGACCTGATCACGGCCCTCCTGGCCAAGCGGCCGGACGACCGTCCCGCGTCGGCCGCCGAGGTCTACGCAGGTCTGGCACCCCACCTGCCGGAGCCGGACCCCGCGTCGGCGGTCAGGCGGACTCCTCCCGAAGATCCGCGCCGCCCTTTCCTCGTTCCCCAGGGACCGCTGCCCCTGTGATCGACGGGCTCACCGGGTTACGGCACGAATTCTGCGGTCGTTGCGGGCTGCACCTTTTCGGTCACACCCGGCACAGGAGTGTCATGGCCGGTGACAGAATGTCTCCGTCGGCCGGGGCGCCGTGACGCTCCCGGACGACGCGGGACGCGGCGGGCGCGGCAGGCGCCGGAACTGGGGGCGGGGCGCGATGCGGCAGAGCCTTGGACGGTACGAGCTGACGCACGAGCTGGGCCGGGGCGGGATGGGCGTCGTCTGGGCGGCCCACGACCGTGACCATGACCGCGAGGTCGCCGTCAAGCTCCTCGCCACCCGCGGCCGCGATGCCGAACCGAGCACGCTGGAGCGCCGGTTCCTGCGCGAGATCCGCCTGACCGGCCGCCTGCTGCACCCGGGCGTCCCCGCCGTCCACGACCACGGCAACCACGAGGGCGAGCTGTACCTGGTCATGGACCTCGTCCCCGGTCGCGCCCTGGACGCCGTCCTCAAGAACGACGGCCCGCTGGACGTCGAGCAGGCGGCGGACGTGGCCCGCCGCACGGCCGAGGTGCTGTCCTACGCCCACGGCCAGGGCGTCGTGCATCGCGACCTGAAGCCGTCGAACCTGATGCTGACCCCCGACGGTGAGATCAAGGTCCTGGACTTCGGGGTCGCCGCGGCGCTGGAGCCCCAGCCCGGCGAGACCCGTTTCACCGCCGCGAACGCCACTCCCGGCACGGTCGTCTACATGGCGCCCGAGCAGGCCGTCGGCCAGACCGTGCCCGCGAGCGACCTGTACGCGCTGGGCTGCGTCCTGTACGAACTGCTCACCGGCGCGCCGCCGTTCACCGACGCCAGCCCGTTCATGCTGTACCACCGGCATGCCCACGACCCCGTCCCGCCGCTCGCCGACCGCCGCCCCGGTGTACCCGACGGACTGCGGGCGCTGGTCGAGCGGCTGCTGGAGAAGAAGCCCGAGGACCGGCCCGCCTCCGCCGAAGAGGTGGCCGCCCTGCTCGGCGCCTGGGCGCCCCGACCGGCTTCCGTCGCCGGGATCGCGGCCACTCACCCGCGGCTGGCGGAGCTGGCGGCCCTGCGCCGGTCGGGACGTCCGGCCCGCGCCCTGGAGGAGTACCGCGAGCTGATGGACGGCCCCGGCCTCGACCGCGCGGGCATGCTCGCCGCCCGCGCCGGCGCCGCCCTGTGCGCGGGGACGCTGGGCCGCACCCGCGAGGCGCTGGACGAGCTGAAGTCCGTCCTCGCCGAACAGCGCAGCCTGCTCGGGCCGGGCCACCCCGCTGTGCTGGACACCCGCTACGAGATCGCCGTCCTGCTGGTCCGCACCGGGGAACGGCATGCCGCCGAGGAGTTGTTGCGTCGACTGGCCGACGAGGAGGAGACGGTCCTGCCCGAGTCCGACGCCGGACACGGACGGAGCCGCACGCTGCTGGAGCGGCTGCGCCGCATGCGCTGAGCACCACCAAGGCCCCGAACCCCGACCGCGCGAGAAATTTGTAATCTCTGTTCACAGAGTATGGCTCGGTGTTAGCCTGCCGTCACGTCGTTCCGGAGGGGAGACAGGACACGGGACACTGTCTACGGACGACGGCAGGTGAACACCGAGGGGAACTGCGCTCATGACGCCAGCAGCTCAGCGCGAGACCGAGCGGACGGGGGCGCAGCCGCTCCCCGAGGAGGGGAATCTGGTCGAGGTGCGCGGCCAGTCCTGGGTGGTCGCCCGCGTCGAGCCGTCCCCGGCCGCCCCCGACGGCGAGGAGAACCGGCGCCCAGCGACCCTGGTCCACCTCCAGTCCGTCGCCGACGGCCGCTTCGGCGACACCCTCTCCGTGATCTGGGAGGTCGAGCCCGGCCGCCGCGTCCTGCCCGCCGGCTCCCTGCCCGACGCCTCCACGGGCTCCTACGACTCCCCGAACCGCCTCGCCGCGTTCCTCGACGCCGTCCGCTGGTCCGCGGTCGCCTCCGCCGACGCCCGGACCCTCCAGGCCCCGTTCCGCTCCGGCGTCGCCGTCGAGCCGTACCAGCTGGAGCCGGTCTCCCGGGCGGTCGGCGCGCCCCGCGTCAACCTCCTCCTCGCCGACGACGTCGGCCTCGGCAAGACCATCGAGGCCGGCCTGGTCGTGCAGGAACTCATGCTGCGCGGCCGGGCCCGCCGCACCATGGTCGTCTGCCCGGCCGGCCTCACCCTCAAGTGGCGCGACGAGATGGCCGAGAAGTTCGGCCTGGAGTTCACCATCGTCGACTCCGAGCACTGCGCCCGCCTGCGCCGCACCCACGGCACCGCCGCCAACCCCTTCCGCGTCCACCCGCTGACGATCGTCTCCCTGCCCTGGCTGCGCGGCCAGAAGGCCCAGCGCCTCCTCGACGAGGTCATCGGCGCGCCGGAGGAGAGCCCCGACGGCGAGCACAAGCGCTTCTTCGACCTGCTCGTCCTCGACGAGGCGCACCACGTCGCGCCCGCCGCGCCCAAGCAGGTGTACGCGGTCGACTCCCAGCAGACCAAGCTGATCCGCCGCCTCGTCCCGCACTTCGAGCACCGCCTCTTCCTCTCCGCCACCCCGCACAACGGCTACCCCGAGTCGTACACGGCGCTCCTCGAACTCATCGACGACCAGCGCTTCGCACGCGGAGTCGACCCGGACAAGGAAGCGCTCAAGGACACCGTCGTACGACGTCTGAAGTCGACGGTCACCAACGCCGACGGCACGCCCCGCTTCCGCACCCGCGTCACGCGCGAGCTCTCCGTCGACTACACGCGGCAGGAGCGGGCGATCCACGAGCTGCTCGGCTCGTTCGCGGAACTGCGCCGCAAGAAGCTCACCCCCAAGGCCCGCGGCGGCCGCCGCGCCGCCGACCTGGTGACCCTGCTGCTGAAGAAGCGCCTGTTCTCCTCCCCGGCGGCGTTCCTGCACACCGTCCAGGTCTATCTCTCCCACCTGGAGGACACCGGCGGCCCCGCGCGCACACGTTCGGCTGCCGCCGAAGTCCCCGAGTGGCTGGAGGAGTTCGCCGACCTCGTCGCCGACCTCGACGATACGGGCCTGGTCGACGCCGAGGACGACGCCCTGACCCGCTCCACCTCGCTCACCCCCGCCGAGGACGGCCAGGAACTGGACCTGCTCCAGGAGATGGAGCGCTGGGCCCTCACCCACGAGGCCGCGCCCGACTCCAAGGCGGAGGCGCTGATCGCCGAACTCAAGGCGATCTGCCGCCCGGACGGAAAGAAGTGGACCAACGAACGGGTCGTGGTCTTCACCGAGTACCGCGACACCCAGAAGTGGCTCCACGACCTCCTCCAGCAGGAGCAACTCACCGACGGGGGCCGCGTCGAGCGCCTGCACGGCGGCCTGTCCGCCGAGGAGCGCGAGCGCATCCGCCTCGGCTTCCAGGCCGAGCCGTCCCGCGCGGAGGGCAAGGTCCGCATCCTCCTGGCCACCGACGCCGCCGGCGAGGGCATCGACCTCCAGAACCACTGCCACCGCCTGATCAACTACGACATCCCCTTCAACCCCAACAAGCTCGAACAGCGCATCGGCCGCGTCGACCGCTGGGGCCAGAAGCACGACCCGGAGATCACCCACTTCATCGGCTCCGGCTGGCAGCAGGCGCAGGCCGGCTCCTACGAGGCCGACCTGGAGTTCCTGTCCCGGGTCGCCAAGAAGGTCGCGCGCATGGAGCAGGACCTCGGCTCCGTCAACGCCGTCCTCGCCGACGCCGTCCAGCGCCGGATGACCGGCGACACCGCGCCGGTCGACATCGAGAACGCCAAGCCCCGGCCGATCAAGGGCCGCCGCACGGGCGGCGAGGTCGCGCCGGAGCAGAATGTCACCGCGCAGACGAAACGGCTCGCCGACCAGTACGACGAGACGGTGACCGCGCTCGGCCTCACCCCGGGCAACGTCAAGCGCGTCGTGGACACCGCGCTCGCCCTGGACAACCAGCCGCCGCTGCTGCCGTCCACACTCCGGGCGGAGGACTTCGAGCCGGGCGACCTCTTCGACGTACAGCCCCTGTCCGGCAGTTGGGAACGGGCCACCCGCGGCCTCGCGCACAAGCTGCGCGAGGGCGAGCAGCGTCCGCTCACCTTCTCCCCGGCGGTGGCCGCCCAGGGCAGGGACGACGTCGTCCTCGCCCACCTCAAGCACCCGCTCGTGGCCCTCTCCACGCGCCTGCTGACCGCGGCCGTCTGGAACGCGGACCTGATCGGCCTCCACCGCGTCACCGCCGTCGTCTCCGACGACCCGGCGGTGACCACGACCCTCGTCTCCGCATACGCCCGGTACGTCCTCGTCGGCACCGACGGCACCCGCCTGCACGAGGAAGTGCTGTACGCGGGCGGCTGGTTCGGCGACACGGGCCGCTTCCGCCGCTGGGAGTCGGTCAACGAACAGGGCAGGGTCCTCTCCGGGGCCCTCACCGAGGGTATCGAGGCGGCCCCGCACCTGCGCAGGGAACTCACCGAGGCCTGGCCGCGACTCCGCGACCCGCTGTTCCGGTCCCTGGAGGCCCGCGCCGGCGAACTCGGCCGCCAGCTGGAGAGCAGGCTCGCGGACCGCCGGGCGGAGGAGGAGCGCCGGATTACCGCGACCCTCGACCGCTTCGAGGCCACCCTGCGCGCCAAGCTCAAGGAGGAGGGCGACGGAGAGGGCGAACAGCTCGCGCTGCTGTCCACGCACGAGCTGACCGGCCACGAGCGCCGCCAGTTCGAGGACGACCGCCGCCGCTGGCAGGAACGCCTCGATGGCCTCCCCGCCGAACGCGAACGCGAACTCGCCGCCATCGCCGCCCGCTACCGCGAGCCCCGCTCCCACCTCTTCCCCGCCGCTGTCGTCTTCGTGATCCCCGCAAAGGAAGCCCGCCGATGAGCCCCCGCCGCCCCGTGAGCTCCGGAGTAGCCGCCGCCAAGGCCCAGGCCGCCGACGGCCGCCGCCAGCACCAGGAGTGGCTCGACCTCACCGAGGTCTCCGGCCCCTTCCTGACGATGCCCGTCCTGCTGCGCGCCTGGCCCCAGCTCGACACGCTGGAGAAGGACGAACGTGCCCGCTTGCGCGCCCGCCACGCCGACTGGCAGACGGATCCGACGGCCGGCCGCGACGAGTGGGTGGCCTACCTGCTGGGCCGCCTGCTGGGCTGGGACGACGCGCTGGCGTTCCGCCAGGGCGAGGCGGAGCACTACGGCCTGGACCGCCTGACCCTGCGCGTCGCGGAGCACAACACCGAGGTGCGCCCCGACTTCGCGCTGGTGGAACCGGGGGCGGACCTCGCGGCCGAACCGGACGTGGAGTCGGCGGCGAAGCGGGTACGCCTGCTGGGCATGAAGGTTCCGGCGGGCATCGCCCCCACGGCCCGCGTCGGCGGTGGCGGCGACTGGTCGGCGGCCCCCGCCGACCGCCTGGCCCGCCTCCTGCGCCACCACGGAGTACCTCTCGGCCTGGTCACCGACGGCCGCTGGTGGTGCCTCGTCTGGGCCCCGCTCGGTGGCGTCACGACCACGGCCGTCTTCGATTCCATCGGCTGGAACGAGGCGGCAGAGCGCAACGTCGTCCGCGCGTTCGTGTCCCTGCTGCGCCGCCGCCGCTTCTTCGAGTACGACGACGCCGAGACGCTCGTCGGCCTGCTCAAGGCGAGCCTGGCGGCGGGTGAGGACGTCACCGAGGCGCTCGGCGTCCAGGTCCGCCAGGCCGTCGAACTCCTCGTGGACGCCATCGGACGCGCGGACGTGCGGGCGGTCGAGCACGGCGCGCCGGGCCTGCACGCGACCGGCGTCAGCGCGGGCGAGGTCTACCGCGGCGCGGTCGCGGTCATGATGCGCGTCGTCTTCCTGCTGTTCGCGGAGGAGCGGGGTCTGCTCCCGGCGGACAACGAGGTCTACGCCCGCTCCTACTCCGCCCGGTTCCTGCGCGACGAGCTGAAGGCGCGGGCGGACGAGGAGGGCGAGACGTCCCTGGAGCACACGACGTCCGCGTGGCACCGCCTGATCGCCCTCTTCCACGCCGTTCACGGGGGAGTGGACCACCCGGGCTCCGGCTTCCACCTCCCGGCGTACGACGGCTCGATCTTCGACCCGGACAAGTACCCGTGGCTGGAGCGCACGACCCCGCTCCTCCCGATCGACGACCGTACGGTCCTGCACATGCTCCAGGCGGTCCAAGAGGTCCGTGTCGGCAAGGGCAAGGACCGCGAGGTCCGCACGCTCAGCTTCCGCGCGCTGGACGTCGAGCAGATCGGTTACGTGTACGAGGGCCTGCTGTCGTTCGACGGACGCAGGGCAACCGAGCACATGGTGGGCCTGATCGGTCCCGAGGGCCTGGAACACGAGGTCCCCCTAAGGGACTTGGAGATGCTGGCGGCGAAGGCCGGCGGCTCCGTGAAGACGCTTGCGAAGTCGGTCTTCGAGAAGTGGAAGGACCCCAAGCCCCCGGCAACGGCGGGCCAGTTGGAGAAGAAGCTGGCTCCCCTGGGGACGGAGGACGCGGCGGAGGCCCGTCGCCGCCTGAACGCCGTGACGAAGGACCCGGCCCTGACGGAACGGCTGCTGCCCTTCGTCGGCATCCTCCGCGACGACTTGCGCGGCCTGCCGACGGTCATCCCGAACGGTGCGCTGTACGTCACGGAGTCGTCCCTGAGGAAGAACACGGGCACGCACTACACGCCCCGGTTCCTCGCGGAGGAGGTCGTGCTGCACGCGCTGGAGCCGCTGGTGTACGAGCCGGGCCCGCTCCAGACGGCGGACACGGGGGAGTGGCGACTGAAGTCGGCCGACCAGATCCTCGACCTGAAGGTCGCGGACATCGCGATGGGCTCGGCGGCGTTCCTGGTGGCGGCCTGCCGTTATCTGGCGGATCGCCTGATCGAGGCGTGGGAGTCGGAGGGTCGCGCGGACGCGATGGCATACCGGGCGGGCCGGGCCGTGGACGCCGTCACGGCGGCGGACGCGGAGCAGGACCCGGTCGTGGTCGAGGCACGACGCCAGATCATCGAGCACTGCCTGTACGGCGTCGACATCAACCCGATGGCCGTGGAGATGGCCAAGCTGTCGCTGTGGCTGGTGTCGATGGACCCGGGCCGGCCGTTCACGTTCCTGGACGACCGGTTGGTGGCGGGGGACTCGCTGCTCGGCGTTCACGACATGGAGCAGATCCAGTCGGTGCACATGAAGCCGACCGGACAGACTGACGTACTGGCCGAGCAGGCAAGGCAGTTGGTGGACCAGCTGACGCGGGAGCGGTTGGCGATCACGGCCATCAAGGGCGTGGACCTGCCGGCGCTCCAGGAGAAGCGGGACCGGTTGGAGGAGGTCAACCGGCATTCGCGGCGGCTGCGGTTGGTGGGGGACTTGATCGCGGGGGCGGCGCTTGCCACTTGCGCTTCGGGGCGGGTGCCTTGGTACGAGGAGGAGGGCGGGGAGCGGGTTCGGGACTTGTTCCCCAGGGCTGCGTGGATCGTCCAGCGGATCATGGAGGACGGGGTCGAGGACGATTCTGTTGTGGTGCGCGAGGCGCGGGCTACGGCGGAGGAGTGGCTGGGGGCGGAGCTGCCGGAAGGGGCGTTGAAGCGGCGGCCTGTGAATTGGCCGTTGGTTTTTCCAGAGGTGTTTTCGCTGCGGGGTGGCTTCGACGCAATCGTGGGAAACCCACCGTTTTTGGGTGGTAAAAAACTCACTGGCCCGTTTGGGCAGGGCTACCGAGAATATCTCGTGGATTATTTGGCGAACGGGAGGCGAGGAAACGCAGACCTCGTTGCCTATTTCGAGCTGCGCGCCCATCAGTTGCTTAACGGAGTAGGCCAGACTGGGCTCATCGCGACGAATACCCTGGCGCAGGGTGACACCCGTGAGGTCGGCTTGGATCAGTTGGCCCAACAAGAGATCAGTATTCGGCGAGCAGTGAAGAGTGCCCGGTGGCCATCTGCCTCAGCAGCCCTAGAGTACTGTGCCGTGTGGACCTCCAAGTTGTCTCTTGCAGGCGACTGCTCCTTCGTACTCGAGGGGCTTACCATTCCTCGCGGAATCACTACCGCACTGAACCCTGTTTCGCGAGTCTCTGCGTGGTGTGAACGGCTTCAGGGAAATGCGCAGATCGTATTCATGGGTAATCTCGTCAATGGAATCGGGTTTGCCCTGGCAGAGCATGAGGTGCAGGAACTGCTTGCCGTCGAACCCAGCGCTCGCGACGTGCTTTTCCCCTACCTCAACGGCCAGGACTTGAATACTAGACCCGATAAGTCCGCGAGTCGCATGATCATCGACTTTCGGAACTGGGAAATCTCGCGGGCTGAGCGGTATCCCGCAGCGCTTTCCAGGGTTCGCAAGCTAGTGAAGCCTCAGCGGGATCTACTGGGGGATGACAAGCGCTCAGTGCGCGAGCGGTGGTGGCAATATGAGAAACTGGCGCCAGGATTGAGGAAGGCGGTCGCTTCGCTGGACAAGTGTATTGTGATCGCGATCGTCAGCAAATCCGTCATGCCCATGATGGTCAGTACCGGCCAGGTATTTTCTCACGCAATCGATGTGTTCGCCTCGGACGATATGGGGCTCCTCTCTTTCCTGAGTAGTGCGCCTCACTATTGGTGGGCGCTGGACCGTGCCTCCACCCTCAAAGGTGATCTTCGATACACGCCCACTGATGTATTCGAAACTCTCGTCCGTCCGCCGCTCACTGCTCGACTCCGTCGCGCTGGAACCCGGCTCGACACCTATCGGTCAGAGTTCATGCTTGCTCGAAACGCGGGACTTACCGAAACCTATAATTTGGTTCATAGCCCAGAATGTGAGGATGAGGCTATCGTTGAGCTTCGCCGCATTCATGAAGAGATCGACAAGGCAACGATCGAGGCATACGGCTGGTACGATCTCCTGGACAACTCTGGAAAGACCCCGCCTGCCGACCCGACCCACGAGACTCTCCCCCTCGATCACGGCTTCCACGAGACTGACCAGGGAGCCCGCTACACTATCGGCCTACTCGCCCGGACCGAGATCATCGATCGGCTGCGGCAGTTGAACCACCAGGCATACGCTGACGAGGTGCACCTCGGGTTCCACAAGGGCGTGACGGAGAAGAAGGCGCGGGAGAAGCACCCCGACTTGCCCCCGCCGTCACGCGAAGCCATCCGGAGGCGCAAGGAGCAGCTTGCCGCGCGGGGTGGATCGGATTTCGGTGAGGGCGCCGAGGGCGCCCTGTTCTGAGCCGTCGGCATGACAACGGGCTCGCTCACGTCACCCCAAGTGCCGTGAGCGAGCCCGTTGTTCCGCTCAGAGGCCGTACTCGGCCCTACTCCACCGCGAGCGCCACGAACGCCGCCCACTCGCCCCGGCCGACCCGCAGCACCGGCCCGCCACCCACGGCCTTCGAGTCACGCAGGTACACGGCGTCTAGGCCGACGGCAACCTCCACGCAGTTGCCACCGTCCGAGCCGCTGTAGCTGCTCTTGAACCAGCGCAGCCCGTCTACGTGCTCGGCCATCCGCTCCACGCTCATGTTTCTCCCACCATCCGTTCGATGAGTCGGACAGACTCCTCGACGTTCAAGGCCTGCGATCGCAGCTTGCCATATCGCAAGGCGAAGGTACTGACCTCGGCGGGCTCTGAGACGACGCACCCGACGCCTTGGGACTCGAAGTACCCGAGGCGCTTGTGCTCGTGCGTCTCCACCACCACGAAGGGACCATTCTTGCCGGGGTGGAAGCCCCGCAGGGCTGGCATGACCTGGACCTCCACGTTCCGTAACGCTGCCACATCCAGCAGTCGCTGCCACTGCGCGCGCATCACCTCCGGACTGCCCACTGGATCGCGCAACGCCTCCTCGTTGATGACGAAGGACAACTCGGCGAGCGGCACTCGCGTGAGCAGCTTCTGCCGACTCAGCCGCGCTTCCGTGTGCTGGTCGATGATTTCCTCACTGAACGGCGGACAGTGTCCAGCGAACACCGCCCGCGCGTACGCCTCCGTCTGCAACAGCCCCGGCACCAGCAGCGGCTCATAGTCGAACCGGCTCACGACCTCCGCCTCGATCAGCGCGAAGTTCCTGAAGAACCGAGGCAACTTCGCCCGATCCACCTCCCCCTGCAGCGCATCCAGCACCC
>NZ_JAIGQA010000111.1:0-27512 GCF_019733245.1 Streptomyces sp. WAC04114 | reverse complement strand
TGATCTTCCTGGCCGAGGCGTTCACCCGGCCGGCGATGATGCACACCCTGGCCCAGATCGGCTTCCAGCAGTCCTACACCTACTTCACCTGGCGCAACTCCAAAGAGGAGCTGACCGAGTACCTCACGGAGCTGTCGGGTGAGGCCGCCTCCTACATGCGGCCCAACTTCTTCCCCAACACCCCCGACATCCTGCACGCCTACCTCCAGCACGGCGGCCGTCCTGCCTTCGAGGTCCGGGCCGTCCTCGCCGCGACACTGTCACCGGCCTGGGGCATCTACTCCGGCTACGAACTGTGTGAGAACACCCCGCTGCGCGAGGGCGGCGAGGAGTACCTCGACTCGGAGAAGTACCAGCTCCGCCACCGCGACTGGGCGGCCGCCGAACGCGAGGGCCGCACCATCGCCCCGCTGCTCACCCGCCTCAACACCATCCGGCGGGAGAACCCCGCCCTCCAGCAGCTGCGCGACCTCCACTTCCACCACGCCGACCAGGAGGCGGTGATCGCCTACTCGAAGCGGAAGGGTTCGAACACGGTTCTGGTGGTCGCCAACCTCGACCCCCACCACACCCAGGAGGCCACGGTCTCGTTGGACATGCCGCAACTCGGCCTGGACTGGCACGAGTCGGTGCCGGTGCGCGACGAGCTCACCGGCGAGACCTACCACTGGGGCAGGACCAACTATGTGCGCCTCGAACCGGGCCAGCGGCCCGCGCACGTCTTCACGGTCCTGCGACCGTCCACCCCGGAGATCGGAGGGTCACCCACAACATGATCGTCAACGAACCCGTTCCGGACACCTTCGAGGACACTCCTGCCAGGGACCGTGACCCGGAGTGGTTCAAGCGCGCCGTCTTCTACGAGGTGCTCGTCCGCTCCTTCCAGGACAGCAACGGCGACGGCGTCGGCGACCTCAAGGGCCTGACCGCGAAGCTTGACTACCTCCAGTGGCTCGGCGTCGACTGCCTGTGGCTGCCGCCGTTCTTCAAGTCCCCCCTACGCGACGGCGGCTACGACGTCTCCGACTACACGGCCGTGCTGCCCGAGTTCGGCGACCTGGCCGACTTCGTGGAGTTCGTCGACGCCGCCCACCAGCGCGGCATGCGCGTGATCATCGACTTCGTCATGAACCACACCAGCGACCAGCACCCGTGGTTCCAGGAGTCACGCAAGGACCCCGACGGGCCCTACGGCGACTACTACGTGTGGGCCGACGACGACAAGCAGTTCCCTGACGCCCGGATCATCTTCGTCGACACCGAGGCCTCAAACTGGACCTTCGACCCGGTCCGCAAGCAGTACTACTGGCACCGCTTCTTCTCCCACCAGCCGGACCTCAACTACGAGAACCCGGCCGTGCAGGAGGAGATGATCTCCGCCCTGAAGTTCTGGCTGGACCTGGGCATCGACGGGTTCCGGCTGGACGCGGTGCCGTACCTGTACCAGCAGGAGGGCACGAACTGCGAGAACCTCCCGGAGACGCACGACTTCCTGAAGCGGGTCCGCAAGGAGATCGACGCGCAGTACCCGGACACCGTGCTGCTCGCGGAGGCCAACCAGTGGCCCGAGGACGTCGTCGACTACTTCGGCGACTACCCGAGCGGCGGCGACGAGTGCCACATGGCGTTCCACTTCCCGGTCATGCCACGCATCTTCATGGCCGTGCGCCGCGAGTCCCGCTACCCGGTCTCCGAGATCCTGGCCAAGACCCCGGCGATCCCGTCGAACTGCCAGTGGGGCATCTTCCTGCGCAACCACGACGAGCTCACCCTCGAGATGGTCACGGACGAAGAGCGCGACTACATGTGGGCCGAGTACGCCAAGGACCCCCGCATGCGCGCCAACATCGGCATCCGCCGCAGGCTCGCCCCGCTGCTGGACAACGACCGCAACCAGATCGAGCTGTTCACGGCTCTGCTGCTGTCGCTGCCGGGCTCGCCGATCCTGTACTACGGCGACGAGATCGGCATGGGCGACAACATCTGGCTCGGCGACCGGGACGCGGTGCGCACGCCGATGCAGTGGACGCCCGACCGCAATGCGGGGTTCTCCTCGTGCGACCCGGGACGGCTGTTCCTGCCCACGATCATGGACCCGGTCTACGGCTACCAGGTCACGAGCGTCGAGGCGTCCATGGCCTCGCCGTCCTCGCTGCTGCACTGGACCCGCCGCATGATCGAGATCCGCAAGCAGAACCCGGCCTTCGGGCTCGGCTCGTACACCGAGCTGCCGTCGACGAACCCGGCGGTGCTGGCGTTCCTGCGCGAGTACGAGGACGACCTGGTGTTGTGCGTGAACAACTTCTCGCGGTTCGCGCAGCCCACGGAGCTGGACCTGAGCGCCTTCGAGGGACGGCACCCGGTGGAGCTGTTCGGCGGGGTGCGCTTCCCGGCCATCGGCGAGCTGCCGTACCTGCTGACCCTCGGGGGCCACGGCTTCTACTGGTTCAGGCTCCGCAGGGAGACCATGTGAGGCCTGAAAGGGCCCGTTGAGGCCTGACCCGCGGGGCGGGCCGCAAACCCCGGCGGCGGGGCGTTTCCTCCGCCCCGCCCGGGGCACGCATCAGTAACACCCCGCCCGCCCGCGTGAGCCGGAGGGGCGCCGCCCGGCGCCGGCTGCAGGCACCCGGAGGCGCACCAAGAATGGGTGAAAGGACGCGACGCCATGTCGGAAGCCGTCACACGCACCGTCACCACCCCGCCCGGCCTCCTTGCCTCCCTCGACCCGTTGCTGCGGGAGTGGCTGCCGCGGCAGCGCTGGTTCGCGGGCAAGGGGCGGCCGGTCACCGGGTTCACGCTGGTCGAGGCCACCGAGCTGCTCCCGGCCACGTCCAAGCTGGGCCTGTACCACCTGCTCGTGCGCGCCCATCAGCCCGTCGGGCAGTCCCACGGGGCGCCCGGCCACCCCGGTGACTGCTACCAGCTGCTGATAGGCGTGCGCGAGGCGCTGCCGCCTCGGCTGGCGCCCGCGCTCATCGGACACGTGCCGACGGGGCCGCTGGCCGGCCGGACGGTCTACGACGCCCTGCACGACACCAGGCCCGCCGAGCTGCTCCTGGAGGCGCTGCGCAGCCAGGCCCGGATCGGCAGGCTCCGCTTCGAACGGGATCCAGGGCAGGACATCCGCTCCGGTCTCGTGCCGCGCGTGGTGACCGCCGAGCAGTCCAACTCGTCGATCGTCTACGGAGATACGTTCATCCTGAAGCTGCTCCGACGGATCGTGCCCGGAATCAACCCCGATCTGGAACTGCCGCTCGCGCTGGCCCGCGAGGGCTGCCCCCGGGTGCCCGCGCCGACGGCCTGGATGGTCGCGGACATCGCCCCCACGGCGGACCCGGTCCTCCCGTCGGGTGCGGCGGACGTGGCGGGCCGGCCGTACGTCCTGGGGGTGCTGCAGCCGTTCCTGCAGGGCGCCTCCGACGGCTGGGAGCTGGCGCTGCGGGAGCTCGCCAAGGGTGAGGACTTCGGCGCCGCGGCGCGGGCACTGGGGCGGGCCACAGCGGAGGTGCACACCGCGCTGGCCCGGGCGTTGCCGACCGTCACGCTCGGTCACATGCAGCTCCAGCTCATGGTCGACGGCATGATCGAGCGGCTGGAGGCGGCCGTCCAGGCGGTACCCGCGCTGCGGCCGTACGCCGGCGGGCTGCGCTCCGCGTTCACGGCGCTGGGCGATCTGGCCGCCGAGGGACGCACGTGGACCGCGCAGCGGGCACACGGCGATCTGCACCTCGGGCAGTGCCTGCGCTCGCCGTCCGGCGAGTGGTGGCTGATCGACTTCGAGGGCGAGCCGGCCCGGCCGCTGGCCGAGCGGCGCATGCCGCAGCCGACCGTGCGGGACGTCGCCGGCATGCTGCGGTCCTTCGACTACGCGGCGCGCTCGGTCGATCCGCCCCAGCCGGACTGGGCCGAGACCTGCCGCTCCGCGTACTGCGCCGGCTACGCGGAGGCCTCAGGCCGCGATCCGCGCACCGACCCGGTGCTGCTGCGGGCCTACGAGACCGACAAGGCGATCTACGAGGTGGTGTACGAGGCCCGGCACCGCCCCGACTGGCTGCCGGTGCCCCTGGCCGCCATAGACCGGCTCGCCTCGACCGGTCACCTGACCTGACCGACCACCCCTCGCCCTGGAGGCTCCGCCCGTGACCCCCCGCCCTGAGTCCAGCGGTTCGCGTCCCAAGGGGACCGCCGGGGAGAAGATCCCCGAGCAGCCCACGGCCGCCCAGCAGAAGAGCGCCGCGAAGAAGACGGCGGTGCCCAAACAGGCAGCGGCGAAGAAGTCGGCCCCCGCGAAGGCGACCGCCAAGAAGGCCACCGCCGCGAAGACCACCGTCGGCAAGACGGTGGCCAAGAAGGCGGCGACGAAGAAGACCGCGGCGAAGAAGACGGCGGTCGAGCGACCGGCGGCCGAGACGGCGACGGTGAAGAAGGCCACCGCGAAGAAGGCCGCAGTCAAGAAGGCCGCAGTCAAGAAGTCGGCGGCCAAGAAGGCCATGACAGTCAAGGCGACGGCGGCCAGGACCCCTGCGGTGAAGGCCGCGGCGGCGAAGTCCTCGGCTGCGGAATCCGTCGCCGCCGGGGCAGCGGCCGCGAAGTCCCCTGCGGCGAAGACCACCGCGAAGAAGACTGCTGCGAAGAAGGCTCCGGCCAAGAAGGCGCTCAGCAAGAAGGCCACCGCCGCCAAGACGACGGCCGTCGAGGCCACCGGCGCTGGGGCACCCGCCGTCGGGGCACCCGCCGTCGGGGCACCCGCCGTTGGGGCGGCCAAGAAGGCCGCCGCCAAGAAGACCACCCCCGCCGAGACCACGGTCGCCGCCGCCAGGAAGACCGGCGCCGGCGCGGCGCCCGCGGGCAAGCCCGTCGCGAAGAAGAGCGCGGCCAAGAAGGCCCCGGCCCGGAAGGCCCCTGCGCGTAAGGCTCCCGTCACGCAGGCCCCCACCGGGCAGGCATCCCCCGAGAAGGCCCCCACCGGGCAGGCCCTCACCGGACAGGCTCCCGCCGCGGAAGCCGCTGCCGCCCAGGTCGCCCCGGCGGAGCTGGAGGTCGCCGTCTCGCCCGCCGTCGACGCGGTGGACCGGGAGCGGCTGCTCGACGGCACGCACCACGCCCCGCACTCCGTGCTCGGTGCGCACCCCGTGCCCGGCGGCGTCGCCTTCCGGGCGCTCCGTCCGTACGCCCTGTCGGTAACCGTCGTCTCCGGGGAACTGCGGGCCGAGCTGCACGACGACGGGGACGGGTTCTTCTCGGGGCTGCTGCCGCTGCGGGAGGTCCCGGCGTACCGGCTGGTCGTGGAGTACGAGGGGACGGTCCTGGAGACCGAGGACGCGTACCGCTTCCTGCCCACCCTCGGCGACCTCGACCTGCACCTCATCGGCGAGGGCCGGCACGAGGAGCTGTGGACAGCGCTGGGCGCCCACCCGATGGTCCACCAGGGCGTGACCGGCACCCGGTTCGCGGTGTGGGCGCCGAACGCGCGGGGCGTGCGCGTGACCGGCACCTTCAACTTCTGGGACGGCACCGGGCACATCATGCGGTCGCTGGGCTCGTCCGGGGTGTGGGAGCTGTTCCTGCCGGACGTCGGCGAGGGCGAGCTGTACAAGTTCGAGATCACACGTCCCGACGGCTCGAAGACGCTGCGCGCCGACCCGCTGGCCCGTCGTACGGAGGTGCCGCCCGCGACCTCGTCGGTCATCACCTCCTCGGAATACGAGTGGGGCGACGCCGAGTGGCTGGCCCGGCGCGCCGAGGCCCCGGCGCACGAGGCGCCGTTCTCGGTGTACGAGGTGCATCTGCCCTCCTGGCGGTTGGGTCTGACGTACCGGCAGCTCGCCGAGCAGCTGCCCGGGTATGTGAAGAACCTGGGCTTCACGCACGTCGAGCTGATGCCGGTCGCGGAGCATCCCTTCGGCGGCTCCTGGGGCTATCAGGTGACCGGCTTCTACGCGCCGACGGCCCGGCTGGGCACGCCGGACGACTTCCGGTACCTGGTCGACAAGCTGCACCAGGCGGGCATCGGCGTCCTCATGGACTGGGTGCCCGCGCACTTCCCGCGCGACGACTGGGCGCTGGCCGAGTTCGACGGCAGGCCCCTGTACGAGCACGAGGATCCGCTGCGGGCCGCGCACCCCGACTGGGGCACCCTGGAGTTCGACTTCGGGCGCAACGAGGTGCGCAACTTCCTCGTGGCCAACGCCGTGTACTGGTGCGAGGAGTTCCACATCGACGGCCTGCGCGTGGACGCCGTCGCCTCGATGCTCTACCTCGACTACTCGCGCGAGCCGGGCCAGTGGACGCCCAACGAGCACGGCGGGCGGGAGAACCTGGACGCGGTGGCGTTCCTCCAGGAGATGAACGCGACGGTCTACCGCAGGGTGCCCGGCGTGGTCACGATCGCCGAGGAGTCCACCGCCTGGGACGGCGTCACCCGCGCCACCCACCACAAGGGCCCGAGCGGCTTCGGCGGGCTCGGGTTCGGGCTGAAGTGGAACATGGGCTGGATGCACGACTCGTTGCAGTACATGAGTCACGAGCCGGTGCACCGCAAGTACCACCACGGCGAGATGACGTTCTCGATGGTGTACGCGTACAGCGAGAACTACGTGCTGCCGATCTCCCACGACGAGGTCGTGCACGGCAAGCGGTCCCTGGTGTCGAAGATGCCGGGCGACTGGTGGCAGCAGCGCGCCGGGGTACGGTCCTACCTCGGCTTCATGTGGGCCCATCCGGGCAAGCAACTGCTGTTCATGGGACAGGAGTTCGCGCAGGGCGCCGAGTGGTCGGAGGCGCACGGCCCGGACTGGTGGCTGCTGGACCCGGGGTACGGGGCGGAGCCCGACCACCGTGGTGTGCGGGACCTGGTCCGCGACCTGAACACCGTCTACCGGGCGACCCCGGCGCTGTGGCGCCTGGACACGGATCCGGCCGGTTTCGAGTGGATCGTCGGGGACGCCGCCGACGACAACGTCCTCGCGTTCCTGCGGCTGGACCCGGAGGGCGTCCCGGTGCTGGCGGTGTCCAACTTCGCGCCGGTCACCCGCCAGGACTACCGCCTGGGCGTTCCCGACGACGTCCCCGCCTGGCACGAGGCCGTCAACACCGACGCGGCCCGCTACGGCGGCAGCGACGTCATCAACCCCGACCCGGTCAAGCCCGAACCCCAGTCCTGGCACGGCCGCCCGGCCAGCATCCGGCTGACCCTGCCGCCCCTGGCGACGGTGTGGCTGCGGCCGGCTTAGGGGGCCGGGGAAACGACAGGGAGTTCGGAGCTCGGTGGGCGTTTTCGGGAGCGGCTCAACCCGCCGCTCCCGTCAGCGCGTGCGCGATGTGGTCGGCGAGCGGGAAGAGCCAGTCGCCCCGTGCGTTGCCGAGCAGGTGGTCGCCGTGCGGCACCGACAGGTGGGTGCCGTGCGGTGCCAGGCGGGCGAGCGGTTCGCCGTTCGTCACGCCTGGGATGACGTCCCGGCCGCCGTCCACGACCAGCAGCGGTGCCGTGATGCGCGGTGCCAGGTCGGTGAGGTCCACCCGGCGGGCGAAGGCGCGGGCGGCATCGGCCCCTCCGGCCCGCTCGGCCATGATGTCCCGTACGGGCCCGGGCAGTTCGCTCCAGTCGAGGCGGAAGGGACCGCTGACGGTGGCCACGGCCGCCACGCGCGATTCCAGTGCCGCCGTCCGCGCCGCGTAGTAGCCGCCGAGGCTGAGCCCGACGAGCCCGGCGCGAGTGACGCCGAGGGCGTCGAGGACCCGGCCGACGACCTGCTCGTAGTCCGGCGTGAGGGTGGTCGTGGCCGTGAGGGCGCCCTGGCCGGGGCCGTCCATCGCGTAGACCGCGAGCCCCCTGGCCAGCAGCGCGGACACCAGGCCGAGGAACTCCTCCTTGGCCGAGTCCAGGCCGGGCACGACGACGACCGTGCCGGGGGCGTCCGCGGGGCCGCGCAGCCAGCCGGTGAAGCCTTCGCCGTCGACGCGCCGCGCCTCGGGCTCCAGGACGGTCAGCGCCCGGCTCAGGGCCCGGTCGGCCCGGGCGGCGGCACGGGCGGCCTCCGCGTACGGCGCGAGCGTGGCGAGGTGGTACCAGCGGGCCGCCATCAGGAGGTGCTCACCCTCGGAGACGGACGATCCGGCCCGCTCCGCGCGCTCGACGCAGGCGTCTCCGGCGCGGGAGAGGGACGGTCCCCAGCCGGCGACGGAGGTGAGGCCGGCGGTGACGCGCCGGTACTCGTGGGGGTCGACGCCCGCGCCGGTGGCACGCGTCCACTGGGCGGCGGCGAACTCGGTGGCGTTCATCGGGTTCCTCCGGTCAGCAGGACGGCCTTGCCGCGGATCCGGCGCTCGCGCAGGTCGACCAGGGTGTCGGCGGTGTCCGTCCAGTCGGCGATCCGGCCGATCTCCGGGTGCAGCCGCTCCTGTTCCACCAGGCGCACCAGCGTGGTGAGGTCGGGGCCGTAGGGGGCGCCCGCGTAGTGGAAGTGCCGGAGGGTGACGCGCTCGGGCCCGCCGAGGAGTTCGAAGAAGTCGAGGGTCGCCGGGGTGCGGCTCGCCTGGCCGAACCAGACGACCAGACCGCCCGGGCGGGCCTTGGACAGGGCCACCGGCAGATCCGGACCGCCCGTGGACTCCAGTACGACGTCGAACGGCCCCCGGGCCGCCGCCACCTCGTGCACCACCTCGGCGCCCAGCTCCGCCAGCCGTTCGCCGCGCTCGGCCGTGGCCGTCACCACGGTCGGCTCGGCCCCGGCGGCGACGGCCAGTTCGGTGACGTAGTGGCCGACGCCGCCCGAGGCGCCGGTCAGCAGCATCCGGGTGCCGGCCAGGGGGCCCGCGGTGCGCAGCAGGCGCAGAGCGGTGATGCCGGCGAGGGGCAGAGACGCCGCCCGGACGCTGTCGACGCCGTCCGGGAGCGGCGCGAGGGAGTGCGTGGGCACCGCCGCGTACTCGGCCCAGCCGCCGTGCGGCGGGTGTCCGGCCACGCGGGTGCCGATGGCCGGGCCCGACCCGTCGGCGGCGGCCTGCACCACGAGCCCCGCGACGTCCTTGCCGGGGAGCAGCCCCGGGCGGGGGTCTTCGAGGAGGAACGTCTCGCCCCGGTTCGGTGCGAACGCCTCGACCTTGACCAGTGCCTCGTCCGGTGCCGGGACGGGCGGGGGAACCTCGGCGAAGGCGACCGGGCGGGCGGCCTCCCCCGTGGGAATCAGTCTTCGCATGCCGGCCATGCAACCCCGGCGGCCACCCGGTGATCCAACAACCGACGAGCAGGGCCGACAACTTCCGGTTGTCGCCTAGGGTGGGGAGCCATGGATCTCGACATGGCGCAGGTACGGGCCTTCGTACGCGTCGCCGAGGAACTGCACTTCGGACGGGCCGCCGGCACGCTCGGTCTTTCCCAGCAGGCCTTGTCGAAGCGGATCGCGCGGCTCGAATCGCTGCTCGGCACCGCGTTGTTCCGGCGCGGGGGCGGGGCGGTCGGTCTCACGGAGGCGGGGCTGCGTTTCCTCGCCCCGGCCCGGCAGGCCCTGGCCGCGGCCGAGTCGGCGATCGCGGCCGCCGCCGGACCGGACCGCCCCCTGCGGCTGGACGTCTGGGGGCACCTCTACGCGCCGATGCGGACTCTGGCCCACGTCGCGGGCCAGGCCGGAGAGCTGACGCCGGGGCACGGACGCGATCTGCCGTCGGTGACGGCGGCCCTGCTGCGCGGCGACATCGACGCGGCCTTCGGCCGGGTCCACCCACCGCTGCACCCCGGGCTGGCCCACCGGCTGGTGCGACTGGAGCCGGTGGACGCGGTGCTCGGCGCGGACCATCCGCTCGCCTCCCAACCGGCGCTGCGGCCCGACCAGTTGGCGGGCAGCGTGCTGTGGGCGCCCGGTGCCCTGGACCGGCTGGACTTCCTGCACCGGTTCGCCCACCGCTTCGGCATCCCGACCACGGCCACGACCCTCAACCTGGGCCTCGCCCACTTCCTCGCCGAGGTGGTGGCGGACCCGCGACGGTTCTCGCTGCTGCCCTCCGACGTCCCCCTGCCGGACGTACCGGGTCTGCGCAGCGTCCCGCTGGTCGATCCCACGCCGCTCTACGCCTGGTCGCTGCTCTGGCGCACCGGCAGCGGGCACCCGGGGCTGCGCACCCTCACCAACGCCTTCGCCGCGCAGGCGGGGCGGAACCGATGGCTGGAGTACGACCCGGCGCGCGACTGGCTGCCCGAACCGCCCGGCAACGCGACGGCGGACAAACCGGGTTGAGCCCATACTCCTGTGACACGGCTGTGGCCGGAGGAGTGACCTCCGCCACAGCCCGACCGGTCCGGGCCTGGTGGGGTGTCCGCATGGATGCCACCCCTCTCGCCCCGCCGGGCCCGCCGTGCTGATGGGCCTCGGCATCGCGTTGGCCTGTGCCGTCGGCGCGCTCGTCGCCGGGGCGGGGGTCGTCGCGATGGCGCTTCCCGGGCGGCCCGAGCCATGGCCGGTGCAGCTGATGCGCCGTGCGGCGGCGACGGCCGCATGGGGTGCGGCGGCCGTGTACGCGCTGGGGCTCTCCGCCGTAGCGGCGTCGCAGCACGCGTTCGGCAACGGGGCGGACTCGGTCCCGGCCCCGGCCTGCCGCGACGGCTTCGACGAAGCGACGCGGGAGGGGCTGTCCCATCACCGGTCCTCGTACCTGCCGCTGCGCTTCGACTGCGTCCGCGACGACGGGTCCGTCTACTCCAGTGACCCCGACTACGGCTGGATGAACGCGACGAGCGCCGCCCTCGCCCTGGGCGCCGCCCTGCTCTTCATCGGCGCGGGCTACGCGACCGAACTGCGCGCCCGGAAGGCCGCGAAGACGCCATGACGCTGCTCCCGGTGTTCGTCGGGCTCGTGGTCGGGTGGGTCGCGCTGCGGGGGCTGCTGGCGCATCCGCTGCTGCCGCTGTGGGTGCGGACGGCGGTCTTCTGGTCGGTACCGCTCGGCGCCGCCACCTGGCTGGTGATCATGACGGCGGACGACGCCTTCCTGTTCCCGGAGACCGCGCCCTGCCCCAGGGAGCCGTATCGGGAGGGCGTCATCGGGAGCGGGAAGGTGACGGGCGTCTCCACCCCGTTCCCTCCGCGGGCCTACTGCGTCTGGGAGGACGGCACCGTCTACGACCTCGCGCCCGGGGCCGAGTTCCTGTTCTGGGTCTTCTTCGCCCTGACGGTCGTGCCGCTCGGCGCCGGGCTGTGGCACGCGCTGCGGGATCCGAGGTCGCTCCTGCGGTAGGCGGTGGGCGGGCCCCGCACCCTGCGGGGTACGGGGCCGCTCCGCTACTGGAAGGCGTCCGCCAGGGGCTTCGGCAGCTCACCGGTGTGGAGCACGCCGAGCCGCTGGGTGGCCCGGGTCAGGGCCACGTACAGGTCGCTGGTGCCGTACCGGCCGGGTTCGACCACGAGGACGGAGTCGAACTCCAGGCCCTTGGCCTGGCGCGGGTCGAGCAGGACCACCGTCTGCGTGAGGTCGGGTTCGGCGCCCGCCGGAACACCGTCCAGGCGGGCCGCGAGGGAGCGGTGGAGGTCGCGCGGCGCGATCACCGCGAGCCGCCCCTCGGCCGGGGTGAGCTCCCCGACCGCCTTGGCGACGGCACCCGGAAGGTCGTCGGTGGCGCGCGCCCAGGGCCGTACGCCGGTGGAGCGGACCGAGCTGGGCGGCTCGAAGTCCGGGTGCTCGGCGCGCACCACGGCCGCCGCGACGTCCATGATCTCGGCCGGGGTGCGGTAGTTGACGCCCAGCCGGGTGTGCTCCCAGCGGTCCTCGACGTACGGCGCGAGGATGCCCGACCAGGAGCCGACCCCGGCCGCCTCCGCCGTCTGGGCCGGGTCGCCGACCAGGGTCATCGAGCGGGTCGGGCTGCGCCGCATCAGCAGCCGCCACGCCATCGGCGACAGCTCCTGCGCCTCGTCGACGATGATGTGCCCGAACGCCCAGGTGCGGTCGGCGGCGGCGCGTTCGGCGGCGCTGCGGTGGTCGTCCTCCTCGTGCCGCTCGGCGAACCGCTCGGCGTCGATGATGTCGTGAGCGGACAGCACCTCGGAGCCCTCGGGGTCGTCCTCCTCCTTGTCCTCGAACTCGTAGGTCCGGGACGCGTACGACACCTCCAGCACGCCCTGCGCGTAGGCGATCTGCTCCTGACGTTCGCGCGCGGCGCGCTCACGGGCCAGCCGGTCGTCGTCGCCGAGGAGTTCGGCGGCCTCGTCGAGCAGCGGCACGTCCGCGACGGTCCAGCGCCGGGTCACCGGGCGGCGTACGGCCTCGGCGTCCGCGGCGGACAGGAACTCCTCGGGCGCGGCGAGGAAGTCGGCGACGAGCCGCTGCGGGGTGAGCACCGGCCACAGCTGGTCGATCGCGGACCGGACGTCGGGGTTCTCGGCGAGGTCGTCGCGGATCTGGGTGACGTCGCTGGGGTCGAGCAGGCTGGACCCGTCGAACGGGTCGGTGCCGATCCGCTCGGCGTACAGGTCGGTCAGGGCGTTGAGGATGTGGCCCTCGAAGTGCTCGCGGGCGGCGTTGTGCGGCAGCTTGGCGGCACGAGTGCGCTCGCGGGCGACGCCGACCAGGCCGTCGTCGAGCATGAGGACCTCGCGGTCGTGCTCGATGGCGATCACCGGGTCGGGCAGCGACTGCCGGGCGCGGACGACCTCGGCGAGGACGTCGGCCATGTCGGCCCGGCCCTTCACCGCGGCGGCCTCGGGCGTGTCGGTCGCGCTCGCCCTCACCCCGGGGAACAGCTCGCCCACGGTCGCGAGGAGCACGCCGGTCTCGCCGAGGGAGGGCAGCACCTCTCCGATGTAGCCGAGGAACGCCGGGTTGGGCCCGACGATCAGCACGGCCCGCTTGGCGAGCAGTTCCCGGTGCTCGTAGAGCAGATAGGCGGCGCGGTGCAGGGCGACCGCCGTCTTGCCGGTGCCCGGGCCGCCCTCCACGACCATGACGCCGCGGTGCGGGGCGCGGATGATGCGGTCCTGGTCGGCCTGGATGGTCTGCACGATGTCGCTCATGCGGCCGGTGCGCGCGGAGTTGAGGGCGGCGAGCAGCACGGCGTCACCCGTCGGGTCCTCGTGGCCGGTGCGGGTCGCGTCGCCGAGGTCGAGGATCTCGTCGTGCAGATGGGTGACCCGGCGGCCGTCGGTGGCGATGTGCCGCCGGCGCCTGAGGCCCATCGGGGTGTGGCCGGTGGCCAGGTAGAAGGGGCGGGCGACGTCGGCCCGCCAGTCGATGAGGACGGGCGTGCGCTCCGCGTCGTCGGTGCGCAGGCCGATGCGGCCGATGCGATGGGTGACGCCCGAGGTGAGGTCGATGCGGCCGAAGCACAGGGAGCCGTCCACCGCGTTCAGCGCGGCGAGCAGCCCGGAGCGCTCGGCGACGAGGATGTCCCGCTCGAGTCTGGCCTGCATGGGGGTGTTGCCCTGCGCGAGCGCGTCCGTGACGGAGGTCTCGGCGTCGCCGCGCAGCGCGTCCACGCGCGCGTACAACCCGTCGATGAATTCTTGTTCCTGTCGCAATTCATCGTCCGGAAATTCGGTGTTTGACAATTCCGCTCCCGCCCGGATATACTGTGCTCACTGAACTTCACTGTGGCTTCAATGGGTTTCAATCCATTGGAAGTCACGAACAGACAAATATACGCAAGGAAATCCCCCGAGCGCAATTACGCTCGGGGGATTTCCTCTCTTCCGGATGTCACAGCACGTCGGAGAGCTCCTCCAGCAGCCGTCGCTTCGCGCGCGCTCCCACCATCGACTTCACGGGCTCGCCGCCGCGGAACACCATGAACGTCGGCATGGACAGGACCTTGTAGGCGTTGGTCGTGCGCGGGTTGGAGTCGACGTCGAGCTGCACGACCTTCAGCCGGCCGCCCTCCTCGGAGGCGAGGGCCTTGAGCACCGGGCCCATCTGCCGGCAGGGCGGGCACCAGTCTGCGGTGAACTCCACCAGCACCGGCAGCTCCGCGCCGATCACCTCCGCCTCGAAGTCCCCGTCCGTCACATCCATCACGCCGGTCACCATGGGTCCCCTCCCAGCTCGCACACGGGTTCCGGACCACCCGGAACCTCCGCCTCGGCGGCCAGCTCGGCCCGGGCCAGCTGCCGCGCGACCGTGTCCCGGACGGTGGTCAGCTCACCGATGAGGGAGTCCAGTTCGCCCAGCTTGCGCCGGTAGACCGCGAGCGACGCCGGGCAGGAGTCGCCCTCGGGGTGCCCGGCGCGCAGGCACTCCACGAAGGGCCGCGTCTCCTCCAGGTCGAATCCGAAGTCCTGGAGCGTCCTGATCTGCCGCAGCAGCCGCAGGTCACTCTCGTCGTAAGTCCGGTATCCGTTGCCCATGCGCCGCGCGGGCAACAGCCCCCGCGACTCGTAGTACCGCAGCGTTCGCGTCGTGGTCCCGGCCCGTGCGGCCAGCTCGCCGATTCGCATGCGCTCGAACGTAATCCTTGACCCCGGCGTCAAGGCAACAGCGGTTTCCGCTCCACCGGGGAGGTCAGCACGATCGACGTCGTGGTGCGGCCGAGCGCGGAGACGCCCTCCAGGACGTCCTCCAGGTGGACGGTGTCGCGGACGGCGACCTTGAGGATCCAGCAGTCCTCCCCGACCACGTGGTGCACCTCGGTGATCTCGGGCCGCTCCATCAGCTCCAGGGTCCTCGGGTGCTTGAGGGTGTAGCCGCCGTGCGGGTTCACGCGGATGAACGCCTGGATGCCGTAGCCGAGCCGGGCCGGCACGACGTGGGCGCCGTAGCCGCTGATCACGCCCGCCGCCTCCAGTCGCCGCACCCGCTCGGTGACGGCCGCGGGGCTGAGTCTGACCCGGCGGCCGAGCTCGCTGAGCTTGATCCGGCCGTCGGTCTGCAGCAGCTGGAGGATCTGCCGGTCCAGCGCGTCGAAGGCCGCCGATGTTTCGTCGGCGGCGGTGCGCGACTGCCGTGGTTCTTTCGGCGCGGACGCCTGAACTCCCATGGTTCCCCCTTCAGAGCGCGGATGTACGCCGGGAGAATTATGACCATGGAAAAGGCCCTGAAAGTCCTGGTCATCGGCGGGAACCGTTACGTCGGAAAGCGTCTGCTCGCACGGCTGCTCGCCGCCGGGCACCGCGTCACCGTGCTGAACCGGGGGTCCTCCCCGCCGCCCGCCGGGGTGGAACACCTGCGCGCCGACCGGGACGACGAAAGCTCGCTGACCGGCGCGCTCGGCTCGCGCTCCTTCGACGTCGTCGTCGACCAGGTCTGCTACACCCCGCGCCAGGCCGCGATCGCCCGCCGCGTCTTTTCCGGACGCACCCGCCGCTATGTGATGACCTCGACGGTCGAGGTGTACGAGTACGAGGACTCCCCCGCCCTGGTGCGCGAGCAGGCCGTCGACCCGGCCACCGTCGGCGTCGACCTCGAACTCCCGTGGGACGACCCCGCGTTCCTTCAGACCCACTACGGGGAGGGCAAGCGGCAGGCCGAGGCGGTCTTCGCCGCCGGGGGCGCGGCGCTGCCGTACACGGCGGTGCGGGTGGCCCATGTGCTGGGCGGGGACGACGACTTCACGGGCAGGCTGGCCCACTACGCCGAGCGGATACGCGGCGGCGAGCCGATCGCCGTGCCGGCGGTGAACCGGCCGGCCACCTACGTGTACGTCGAGGAGATCGCCCGCTTCCTGGCCTGGGCTGCGGGCGAGGACTTCACCGGCCCGGTGAACGCGGCCTCCTTCGGGACACTGAGCACCGGGGAGCTGTGCGTGGCGGTCGCCGCTCATGTCCCCGGCGGCCGGACGGAGTTCCGGCCCGTGGAGGTCGGGGAGGTCTCGCCGTTCTCCTTCCGCCGCTCCTACGGCATGGACAACACCCGGGCCGCCCGGCTCGGCTTCACCTTCGGCGAGGCCCGGCAGTGGCTGCCGCGTGCCGTGGCCGAGACGCTCGGGAAGGGCCGCTGACGTGCGCTACAGGACAATCGGCGGGCTGCGGGTGAGCGCGGTCGGGCTCGGCGCGATGCCGCTGTCCATCGAGGGCCGGCCGGACGAGGAACGCGCCCTGGCGACCGTGCACGCCGCCCTCGACGCGGGCGTGACCCTGCTGGACACGGCCGACTCGTACCATCTGCCGGGCGCGGAGCCCGGGCACAACGAACGCCTGGTGGCCCGCGCGCTGAAGGCCTACGCCGGTGACACCTCCGGCGTCCTGGTGGCGACGAAGGGCGGCCGCGGACGCCCCGCGGGCGGGGACTGGACGGTGAACGGCGCCCCCCGCCACCTCAAGGCGGCCGCCGAGGCGTCGCGCGAGCGGCTGGGCGTGGAGGCGATCGGCCTCTACCAACTGCACAAGCCCGACCCCGCCGTGCCCTTCGAGGAGTCGGTCGGGGCGCTGCGCGAGCTGCTCGACGCGGGCACGATCCGGCTGGCCGGTGTGTCCAACGCCGACGCGGACCAGATCCGCCGGGCGCGCGCGATCCTCGGCGACCGGCTGGTGTCGGTGCAGAACCGGTACTCCCCCGCCGTCCGGGACAGTGACCCGGAACTGCGGCTGTGCGCGGAACTGGGGCTGGCCTTCCTGCCGTGGAGCCCGCTGGGGGGACTGTCCCGCAGCTCCCTCGACGGTCCGTCGCGCACGGAGGGGACGGAGCGCTTCGCCGCGTTCCACGCGGTGGCGGCGAAGCGCGGCGTCAGTCCCCAGCAGGTCGCCCTGGCCTGGCTGCTGGCCCGCTCCCCGGCGATCATCCCGATCCCGGGGGCGAGCCGCCCGCACACGATCAGGGACTCGGCGGCTGCGGCGGACCTGCTGCTCACCCCGGAGGAGACGGCCCGGTTGGACGAGGCGACCGGGGGCGGTGCGCGTCCGGCACCGGTCATGGACGCGTAGCCGTCCCGGCTGCGGGGGGGGGAGGCCGCAGTCGGCCGCAGCCACGGCCACCGCGGCGGAAGTGCCCGGGCGAACGAGGCGGCCGGGCCGGTGCGTGCCGTCGTCCCCACCGCCGGGTGGGCAAGCTGCTGCCTCCGACCGGGCCACCTCAGCGGACGAGACCACCGAGGCGAACCGGCCGCGCCTGCGCGCGACCTGTGTCGGTCACCGGCAGACCCGTCCCCCCTCCCCCGGTGGCGGCCCTCGGACGGCCGCGGACGCGTCCTGCCGGGCGAAGCGGCCGGGGCGGGCCTCTTCGGGGCCGGCCGCGCAGGCGGCGCCTGTCGCCCGTCGGCGGTGGTGCCGCTCTCGCGGGAGGGCCCGGGCCGGGTGCGACGTCCCGTCTGGCTCGCGAGCGAGGGACGGGACGTCGCGTTCACGGTCTAGCGGGCCCCCGCGGACTCCAGTTCCTTGTTCTCGTCCGCGGGCTCCTCCGCCGTCTTCTCCTTGCCCGGCAGGAGCAGCGCCACCACCACCGTGCCGATGCCCAGGATCACGGCCCCGATCAGGCTGGTGTGGGCGACCGCGTCGGAGAACGAGGAGCCGACCGCGTCGGCCATCTGCCGGGCGCCGTCGCCGAGTTGTTCGGCCTGGGCCCGGAGCCGCTCCGCCTGCTGGGGGTCGCCGGTGTGCGCGGCCTGCTCGGCGAGCTGCCGGGCCTTGTCGCCGATGCCCTGGGCGACGGCGTACCCGGCCCCGACGGAGTCCTGCGCGGTGGACAGCGAGTCGGCGGGGAGCTTGCTGCCGGCCGTCGCGTCCGAGAGGTGGCCGGAGTACGACGTCGCCAGCAGCGAGCCGAGGATGGCGATGCCCAGCGAACCGCCGAGCTCCAGCGACGTGTCGTTCACCGCGCCGCCGACACCCAGCTTTGACTCCGGGAACGCCCCCATGATGGCGTCCGTGCAGGGGGACAGGGCGAGTCCGATCGAGAGGCCGAGGACGACCAGGGGCGCGACGAAGTCGCCGTACGACGCACCGGCGTCGACCCGGGTGAGCAGCGCCAGGGCCGCCGTGCCGCCGACCATGCCGGCCGTGACGGTCCACTTCATGCCGACCCGGGGCGTGAGGAAGCCCGTGAGGGCCGACCCCGCGAACACCGCGCCCGCCAGCGGCAGCATGCGCAGGCCGGTGTCCAGGGCGTCATAGCCGAGGACGAACTGCAGGTGCTGCGTCAGGTAGTAGAAGGCGCCGAAGACCGCCAGGAAGAACAGGGCGACGGCGAGGTTGGAGCCGGCGAAGCCGCGGTGGGTGAAGCGTCGGACGTCGAGCAGCGGGCGCGGGTGGCGCAGCTCCCAGAGGACGAAGGCGACGAGCGCGACTCCGGCGACGACCGCCGCGGTGACGGCCTTGACGCCCCAGCCGAAGTGCGGCCCCTCGATGATCATGTAGACCAGCGCGGCGATCCACACCACGGACAGCAGTCCGCCGCCGTAGTCGATGCGCCCGCGGTCCGCGGCCTTGGACGGCGGTACGAGGACGAAGGCGCCGAGGACGGCGAGGACCGCGACGGGGACGTTGATGAGGAACGTCGAGGACCAGCCGTGGTTCTCCAGCAGGGCGCCGGCGACCAGCGGTCCGGCCGCGATGGCGAGGCCGGCCGTGGCGGTCCACAGCGTGATGGCCTTGGCCCGTTCGGCGCGCGGGAAGGTCGAGGCGAGGAGGGACAGCGTGGCGGGCATGATCATCGCGGCACCGGCGCCCATCACGGCCCGTGCGGCGATGACCGTCGTGGCGCTGTCGGCGAGGTAGCCGAAGACGGAACCGCCCGCGAAGACGACCAGCCCGAGGACGAGCGCGCCCCGGCGGCTGTACTTGTCGCCTATCGCGCCGAGCAGCAGCATCAGCGCGGCGTAGGGGACGGTGTAGCCGTCGATCACCCACTGCAGGTCGGCGCTGTTCAGGCCGAGGTCCGCGGTCATGTCGGGCGCGGCGACGGTGAGGGCGGTGTTGGCCATCACGATGATCAGCAGGCTGAGGCAGAGCACGAGGAGCGCCCACCAGCGGCGTGCGTAGGGGCGGTCCATCCTCTCGGCCGGTTCATTCATCACGAGTCGCATGGCGGGGGTTGCCTTCCCGGCTTGAGTTGCACATGGCTGTGCATTTACACAACGATGTGCAATCTACTTCGTTGCACAGCACTGTGCAAATCAATCGGGGAAGGGGCACAATGACGTCCATGACCACGGGCACCAGCCGCGCCGACGCCAACCGCCGCCGCATCCTCGACATCGCCCTCGCCGAGCTGCTGCGCGACCCCGACGCGTCCATGGACCAGATCGCACGGGCCGCGGGCGTCGTACGGCGGACGGTGTACGGGCACTTCCCCAGCCGCGAGGCGCTGATCAGCACGCTCGTCGACGAGGCCGTGGAGGCGCTGTCGGCCGCGCACGCTGCGGGCCGCGAGGACGTGCGGGACCCGGCGGAGGCGGTGGCGCGCTCGGTGCTGGCGGTGTGGGCGATCGCCGACCGCTACCGGCTGCTGGTCGCACTCGCCCAGCGCACGGTCACCATGCAGGGCATCCGGGAGCGGCTCGCCCCGGTCCGCCAGGCGAGCATCGGGCTGCTGCAGCGCGGGCTGGACGAGGATGTCTTCAGCTCACCACTGCCGGCTCCGGCCCTGGCGTATGTACACGAGCAGACGCTGTTCGCGGTGATGGAGGCGGTGAACGACGGCCTGCTGGCAGCGCGAGAGGCGGGCCGCTGCGCCGCGGTCACCGTACTGACCACGGCGGGCGTGCCCGCCTCGAAGGCCACCGAGCTGGTGGCGAAACTGAACGCTTGATCTGTCTGTGCGGTGAACCGGGCGGCTGAGCGACGGGGGGACACCCAGCCGCCCGGATTCCAGGGGGGGGCGGCGCGGCCGTCAGGCCTTCGCCAGCTCCTTCTCGCCGCCCTGCTCGGGCACCCCGACGTGATCCTCGGACGGGCCGTCGTGGCCGTCGTCCAGCAGGGTCTTCTCGTCGAAGGGCAGCCGACCGGCGAGGACCTGGTTCACGCGGTCCTTGTCGATCTCCTTGGTCCAGGTGCCGATCAGCACCGTGGCGACGGCGTTGCCCGCGAAGTTGGTCAGGGCGCGGGCCTCGCTCATGAAGCGGTCGATGCCGACGATGAGGCCGATGCCGTCCACCAGGGCCGGCTTGTGCGACTGCAGTCCACCGGCCAGGGTCGCGAGACCGGCGCCGGTGACACCGGCGGCGCCCTTGGAGGCCACCAGCAGGAAGAGCAGCAGCGGGATCTGCTCACCGATCGACATCGGCGTGCCCATGGCGTCGGCGATGAACAGCGAGGCCATGGTCATGTAGATCATGGTGCCGTCGAGGTTGAAGGAGTAGCCGGTCGGGACGGTGATGCCGACCACCGGCTTGCTGACGCCCAGGTGCTCCATCTTCGCGATGAGCCGCGGCAGCGCGGACTCGGACGAGGACGTGGAAAGGATCAGCAGGAACTCCCGGCCCAGGTACTTGAACAGAGTGAGGATGTTCAGGCCGGAGATGACGCGCAGCAGGACGCCGAGCACGATGAAGACGAAGAGGAAGCAGGTCACGTAGAAGCCGAGCATCAGCACGGCGAGGCTCTTGAGCGCCTCCAGGCCCGCGGAGCCGGTGACGGCGGCGATGGCGCCGAAGGCGCCGATCGGGGCGGCCCACATGACCATCGCGAGGATGCGGAAGACGAGCCGCTGGATGTGCTCGATGCCGCGCAGGATCGGCTGGCCGGCCGAGCCCATGCCCTGCAGGGCGAAACCGGCGAGCAGGGCGATCAGCAGGGTCTGCAGGACCGACTCGTTGGTGAACGCCGACACGATCGTGGTCGGGATGATGCCGAGCAGGAACTCCGTGGTGTTCTTCGCCTCGGCGTCGATCTGCGCGTGACCGGCGTCCTTGACCGCGTCGGTCACCGCGAGGCCGGTGCCCGGCTCCAGGATGTTGCCGACGACCAGGCCGATGCCCAGCGCGACCAGCGACATCACCATGAAGTAGCCCAGGGCGATACCGCCGACGGCACCGACCTTGGCGGCCTTCCGTACCGAGCCGATGCCCAGCACGATCGTGCAGAAGATGATCGGCGAGATCATCATCTTGATCAGGGCCACGAAGCCCGTGCCGATCGGCTTCAGCTCTTGCGCGAACTCCGGTGCGGCCAGTCCCACCGCGATACCGGCGGCGACCGCGATGATCACCGCGATGTAGAGGTAGTGCGTGCGGTCCCGCTTGGGTTTGCGTGCGGCAGGTGCCGTATCGGCTGCGCTGGTCACGGCGGCCCTCCTTGACGACGTCGTCGGCATCACCGGCGTGCGGCTCACGTCCGGAAAAGATTCCGGGAGGCCCGGGAAACGCGGAGCGGGGCTCCCGGAGATGCGTTATGGGGAATGCCGTGACTATGTCCTGCTCTGTGAGCGCGGTCACCCTTCCGTTCATTTAGTTCACAATCAGCCACGGTGCAGACTGACGGCATGCGCTTCACCGTCCCCGGTCCCCGCAGTCTGGCGGGCCAGCTCTTCGCCATGCAGGCCGTCCTGATAGCGGTCGTCGTGGCCGGATACGCGCTGTTCACCTACGTCAGCGACCGCAGCCAGGCGGAGGAGGCCGCGGCGCGGCAGGCCAGGGCGGTGGCCCGCTCGGTGGCCGATTCCCCGTCCGTGCTGGCCGCGACCCGCACCGACGACCCGACCGCCGAGCTCCAGCCGTACGCGCTGAAGGTGATGCGGGACACCGAGGTCGACTTCATCACGATCATGGATCCCCGGGGCATCCGCTGGACGCACCCCGACCCCCGGCGGATCGGCCAGACCTTCCAGGGGCACACCGAGCGGGCCCTGAAGGGCCAGACCTTCACCGAGACCTACACCGGCACGCTCGGCCCGTCGGTCCGCGCCGTCACCCCGATCGAGGACGGCAGCAGGGTGGTCGGCCTGGTCAGCGCCGGGATCCGGGTCGAGCAGATCACAGCGCGGGTCCAGGACCAGCTGACGGCCCTGCTCGGCGTCGCGGCCGGCGCGCTGGCACTGGGCGCGGTCGGCACGTACGTCGTCAACGCCCGGCTGCGCCGCCACACCCACGGCATGAACGCGACCGAGCTCAGCCGGATGCACGACTACCATCAGGCCGCCCTGCACGCCGTGCGCGAGGGGCTGCTGATGCTGGACGGGCAGTACCGTGTGGCGCTGATCAACGACGGAGGTCGGGAGTTGCTCGGCGTGGCCGGGGACGTGGTGGGCAGGTCGGTGGCGGAGCTGGGGCTGCCGGCCCCGCTGACGGGTGCCCTGCTCGCCTCGGAGCCCCGGGTCGACGAGGTGCATCTGACGGCGTCCCGGGTCCTGGTGATCAATACCTCGCCGGTGTCGGGCGGTGAGCGGCGCGGTACGGTCGTCACCCTGCGCGATGTCACCGAACTCCAGTCACTGATGGGCGAGTTGGACTCCGAGCGGGGTTTCACACAGGCGCTGCGCTCACAGGCGCACGAGGCGGCGAACCGGCTGCACACGGTCGTCTCGCTGATCGAGCTGGGCCGGGCGGAGGAAGCGGTGGAGTTCGCGACGGCCGAGCTGGAGCTGGCGCAGGCACTGACCGACCAGGTCGTGGCGGCGGTGAGCGAGCCGGTGCTGGCGGCGCTGCTGCTGGGCAAGACGGCCCAGGCGAACGAGCGGGGCGTGGAGCTGATGGTGTCGGAGGACAGCAGCCTGGACGACGGCCTGCTGCCCGAGACCCTGCCGGCGCGGGACCTGGTGACCATCCTCGGCAACCTGATCGACAACGCTGTGGACGCGGCGCAGGGCAGCGCCCGGGCGCGGGTGACGGTGGCGGCGTACACCAGGAACTCCGGCGACGCCCCGGAGCTGGTGCTGCGGGTCTCGGACACGGGCCCGGGCGTGGATCCCGAGCACGCCGAGGCGGTCTTCCAGCGGGGCTTCTCGACGAAACCGGCGGGCCCGGGCGGCCGCGGTCTCGGGCTGGCGCTGGTCCGGCAGGCGGCCCAGCGGCACGAGGGCTCACTGACGGTGGCGCAGGCCGACGGGGGTGGGGCGGAGTTCGAGGTACGGCTGCCGCTGGGTGAGGCCGGGGCGGCGGACGCGGGCGTGACATCCGGGGCCCCGGTCGTCAGAGGCGCTGGAGGCGACGCATGACGAGCAGCGAGAAGGCCATCCGCGTGCTGGTCGTGGAGGACGACCCGGTCGCCGCCGACGCGCACGTGCTGTACGTGGACCGGGTGCCCGGGTTCGTGGCCGTGGGCAAGGCGCACTCGGGTGCGGAGGCCCGCCGGGCCCTGGAGCGCACCCCGGTCGACCTCCTCCTGCTCGATCTGCACCTGCCGGACGTGCACGGGCTGCAACTGGCCCGGTCCCTCAGGACGGCCGGCCATCACGCGGACGTCATAGCGGTGACGTCGGCGCGCGATCTGGCCGTCGTCCGCGAGGGCGTCTCGCTCGGGGTCGTGCAGTATGTGCTGAAGCCGTTCACCTTCGCGACCCTGCGCGACCGTCTCGTGCGCTACGCCGAGTTTCACGCGGCGGTCGGTGAGGCGAGCGGCCAGGACGAGGTGGACCGGGCGCTCGCGGCCCTGCGCGCACCGGGCCCGGCCGCGCTGCCCAAGGGACTGAGCGCGCCGACGCTGGAGCGGGTGACGGTCGCCCTGCGCGACAGCGCGGAGGGGCTCACGGCCGCCGGTGTCGCGGAATCCGTGGGCATCTCCCGCATCACGGCCCGCCGTTACCTGGAGCACCTGGTCGACGCGGGCCGCGCGGCGCGCCGCCCCCAGTACGGCACGGTGGGGCGGCCGGAGTTGCAGTACCGCTGGGTCACGGGCCAGTGACGGTTCATCAGCCGCCGATCAAACCCCCGCACACGCATTGACCTGACTAGACCACTCAACTTAGGTTCACGACGCAGCCGTCCCGGCCACAGAGAAGTGCGCCCGTAGGAGGTCGTTGCCGTGCGCCCCACCGCCGCTCTCACGCCCCTCGTCGCCCTGGCCCTCGCCGCAACCACGCTCACCGCCTGCGGGGGCGGATCCGGCAGCGACCCGGACACCGTGAAGGTCTCCTTCAAACAGTCCACGGACAACTCCGTGAAGGTGATGGACACCTATCTCGCGGACATCAAGAAGCAGTTCGAGAAGGCCCACCCCGGCAAGAAGGTCGAGCTCGTCCCGATCAAGGCCCCGGACTCGGAGTACTACACCAAGCTCCAGCAGATGCTCCGCTCCCCCAAGACCGCCCCCGACCTGGTCTACGAGGACACGTTCCTCATCAACTCGGACATCACCAGCGGCTATCTGAAGCCGCTCGACCCCTACCTCGCCAAGTGGCCGGACTGGAACCAGTTCATCGACACGGCGAAGGCGGCGGCCAAGGGCGAGGATGGCAAGACGTACGGCGTCCCCGACGGCACCGACACCCGCGGCCTGTGGTTCAACAAGGACATCTTCAAGAAGGCCGGCCTCCCCGCCGACTGGCAGCCCAGGACGTGGAACGACATCCTCACCGCCGCCCGCGCCGTCAAGAAGAAGGTCCCCGACGTCATCCCGCTCAACGCCTACACCGGCAAACCGGTCGGCGAGGCGGCCACCATGCAGACCTTCGAGATGCTGCTCTACGGCACGGGCGACGGCGGTACGGACCCCCTCTACGACAAGACCTCCAAGAAGTGGATCGCCGGCGGCAAGGGCTTCGAGGACGCCCTCTCCTTCGTCGAGACGGTCTACCAGGAGAAGCTCGGCCCGGACGTCTCGGACGCCCTCGACCCGAATGTCATGACCCGGGTCCGCGGCGAATGGCTCCCGCAGGGCAAGCTGGCCATCGCCCTCGACGGCTCCTGGCTCCCCCAGGACTGGCTGCCCGGCAGCGGCCACGAGTGGCCCGAGTGGTCGAAGACACTGGGCCTGGCGGCCATGCCCACGCAGAACGGGCAGGCGCCCGGCAAGGTGAGCATGTCCGGCGGCTGGACCTGGTCGATCCCGGCCAAGGCGGGCAACCCGGACCTGGCCTTCGAGTTCGTCAAGACGATGCAGACCAAGGCCAACGCGCAGAAGTGGTACGTCGCCAACTCGGGCATCGCGGTCCGTCAGGACGTCGCCGAGGACCCCGCCTACGTCGACGCCCAGCCCGGCATCAAGTTCTTCACTGACCTGGTGTCGACGACGCACTACCGCCCCGCCTACCCGGCCTACCCCAAGGTCTCCACGGCCATCCAGGAGGCGATGGAGGGCGTGACCACGGGTGACACGTCGGTGAAGGAGGCGACGGGCTCGTACACGGACGCGCTGAAGGACGCGACGGACAACCAGGTGGTCGAACGGTGAGCGAGGACCTCCGGGCATGACCACCACGGCACCCCGCCCCCGCCTGTCCACATCCCCGGACGCCAAGCACCCGGCACGCGGCTCCCGCCTGCCGGTGCGGATCCTCCCCCTCACCCCCGCGATCGTCCTCCTGCTCCTCTTCCTCGCGGGCCCCATCGCCTACTGCGTCTACATCGCCTTCACGGACCTCCAGCTCACCGGCCAGGCCCAGGCGTCGTTCGTCGGCTTCGACAACTTCACCCGGGCCTTCGGCGACGAGGCGTTCCTCAACGCCGTATGGCTGACGCTGGTGTTCACCGTCGTCTCCTCCCTGATCGGGCAGAACACGCTGGGCCTCGCGCTGGCTGCGCTGATGCAGCGCGCGTCGAAACCGGTCCGCACCCTCACCGGCGGCATCGTGGTCACGGCGTGGGTCCTGCCGGAGGTCGTCGCCGGCTTCCTCCTCTACGCCTTCTTCCGCCGCGAGGGCACCCTGAACGCCATCCTGGACTGGCTCCACCTGCCGTCCCAGAACTGGCTGTTCACCCTCCCGATCCTGGCGGTGTCCTTCGCGAACGTCTGGCGCGGCACGGCCTTCTCGATGCTGGTCTACTCGGCCGCGCTGAACGAGATCCCCAGGGAGATCACCGAGGCGGCGGAGGTCGACGGGGCCGGGGGGTGGCGCCGCATGTGGCACATCACGCTCCCCATGATCCGCCGCTCCATCGGCACGAACCTGATGCTCAACACCCTCCAGACCCTCTCCGTCTTCGGCCTGATCTGGGTGATGACGAGAGGCGGCCCGGGCGGCAGGTCCCAGACCCTGCCGCTCTTCATGTACGAACAGGCCTTCCAGAACAGCCTGATCGGCTACGGCACGGCGGTCGCCCTGCTCCTGCTCCTGGTCGGCTCGCTCTTCTCCCTCGTCTACCTGCGCCTGCTGCGAACGGAGGTCTGACGCGCATGGCCTCCCGCCGTACGACACGCCGCCTGGCCGCGGACGCGGGCCTCCTCGTGGCCGCGGCAGCCTTCGTCCTCCCCCTCGCCTGGGTGGTCCTCTCGGCCCTGGACCCGGACGCGAACCTGAGAGTGAAGACCCCCGCCTCCCTGACCCTCGACAACTTCGACGCGATCCTCACCCCCGAGATCACCTTCACGCCGCTCCTCAACAGCCTGATCCTGTGCGGCGGCGCGACGCTGCTGACGGTGGTCTGCGCGGCCCTGGCCGCCTACCCGCTCTCGCGCTTCCGCTCCCGCTTCAACCGCCCCTTCCTCCTCACGATCCTCTTCGCCACGAGCCTGCCCATCACGGCGATCATGGTTCCGGTCTACGCGCTCTTCGTGCAGGTGGACCTGATCGACACCATGCAGGGCACGATCTTCTTCTTCGCTGCTTCCCAACTCCCCTTCGCCATCTGGCTGATGAAGAACTTCATGGACGGCGTACCGAAGGAGCTGGAGGAGGCCGCCTGGACCGACGGGGCCTCGGCGTTCCAGTCCCTCCTCCGCATCGTCCTGCCTCTCATGGGCCCGGGCGTGTCCGTGGTGACGGTCTTCTCCTTCGTCATGATGTGGGGCAACTTCTTCGTCCCCTTCATGCTCCTGCTCACCCCCGACCAGATGCCGGCCTCGGTCAGCATCAACGACTTCTTCGGCAACCGCGGCATGGTGGCGTACGGCCAGCTGGCAGCGTTCTCCATCGTCTACTCGACCCCGGTGATCCTCCTGTACGTCCTGATAGCCCGCCGCCTCGGAGGAGGCTTCGCCCTGGGAGGCGCGGTCCAAGGCTGAACAGCACGACCGCCGGGGCCGGGTGGGTCCGCACCACGACGCAGTCGGAATGAAGGTCCATCGCGCCGTTCCGAGGGCGGACACCCCCCGGCGCGGCCCCCCCCACCCTTCGCGGGGTCGTGGTGCGACAGCGAAACGTACGGATTGCGCCGCGGGTTCTTCTCCTTCACCCGCCCCATGGAGGTGTTGACCATGACGTACTCCCCTTCGATGTCCGCCCTCATGGGCGACACCCGGGGCGTCCCGTCCACCCCCACCGTCGCGAGATGCCAGAAGCTCGGCGCGAGGAGACGCTCACGAATATGCCCGTTGAGCTTGCCGTTCACGAGAGTCACTGCCTTTCCGGGCCCGCGAGCATCGGACCCGGCGCCCTCCTCGCCCCGCCCGCGCCGCCGCCGGCAGACGATCTTCAGCCCCGGTCGAACCCGCCGGTAGCCGTAGGTTCGTACAATCCGTGATCCTGGCCGAACAGACCGTAGTCAGCCCACTCCCGCCGCCCTAGCTTGTGGGCCGTGCGCCGACCTACAGCCCGACCGAGCCAGCCCCTGCCCCTTCCTCCACCCCAGTC
>NZ_JAIGQA010000110.1:0-27731 GCF_019733245.1 Streptomyces sp. WAC04114 | reverse complement strand
CCTTCACCCCCTGTACGAGAGGACCCATCCCATGGCCGACGCCCCCGCCGGCAAAGTGACCTTCGTCGGCGCCGGCCCCGGCGCCGCCGACCTGCTGACGTTCCGCGCCGCGCGCGCCATCGCCGAGGCCGACGTCGTGATCTGGGCGGCCAGCCTGGTCCAGGAGGAGGTCCTCGAACACGCCCGCGAGGACGCGGAGATCCTCGACTCGGCGACCATGTCCCTGGAGGACGTCGTCGCCGTGTACGAGCGGGCCCGCGCCGAAGGGCTGAAGGTCGCCCGTATCCACTCCGGCGACCCGGCCCTGTGGGGCGGCACGCAGGAGCAGGTCGATCGTTGTGCCGGGCTCGGCATCGCGACCGAGATCGTGCCCGGGGTGTCGTCCTTCTCGGCCGTCGCGGCGCTCGCCCAGCGCGAGCTGACCATCCCGGAGGTCGCGCAGTCGGTCGTGCTGACCCGGCTCGGCGGCGGCAAGACGCCCATGCCGCCCGGCGAGGAGGTCCGGGAGTTCGCCAAGCACGGCACCACCATGGCGGTGTTCCTCTCCGCCGCCCGCAGCGGGCAGCTCGTTCGGGAGCTGCTGGAGGGCGGCTACCCGACGACGACCCCGGTCGTGGTGGCCTACCAGGCGACCTGGCCGGAGGAGCTGGTCGTGAAGTGCACGATCGGCACGCTGGAGGAGACGGTCAAGGAGCACAAGCTCTGGAAGCACACCCTGTTCCTGGTCGGCCCGGCGCTCGACGCGAGCGGCACCCGCTCGCACCTGTACCACCCGGGGCACTTCCACGGGTACCGCAAGGCCGACCCGGAGGCTCGGCGGGCGCTGCGCGAGCGGGGGGCGAGTACGTGATCACGGTGGTCGGCACGGGGACGGGGGCGGCGCCTTCCGACGACGTCCTCGCCGGTGCCGGGCTGGTGGTGGGCGGGCGGCGGCATCTCGACGCCGTCCGGCTGCCGGAGACGGCCGAGCGGGTCGTGCTCGGGCCTCTCGGGCCGGCTCTCGACACCGTCGGCGCGTACGTCGAGAAGGACCGTCCCGTCGTCGTGCTGGCCTCCGGCGACCCCGGGTTCTTCGGGATCGTGCGGGTGCTGGCCGAGCGGTTCGGGCCGGAGCGGCTGGATGTGCGGCCCGGGGTGTCGTCGGTCGCGGCCGCGTTCGCGCGGATCGGGCTGCCGTGGGACGACGCCGTGGTGGTGAGCGCCCACGGGCGGGAGCTGCGGACGGCCGTCAACGTGTGCCGGGCGCAGCCGAAGACGGCCGTGCTGACCGGTCCGGGCGCGGGTCCGGCGGAGCTGGGTGCCGCGTTGCGGAACGCGGCGCGGGTGCTGGTCGTCGCGTCCGGGCTCGGCTCGGACGCGGAGCGCGTGGAGCGGGTGACGCCCGCCGAGGCGGCAGCCCGGGACTGGGGCACGGCGGTGAACGTGGTGCTGTGCCTGGACGAGGCGCGGGCGCTCGGCCCGGTGCGGACGGTCGCGGGGCCCGGGGAGCGGCCCGCCGGCTGGGCCCTGGAGGAGACGGAGTTCGCCCACCGGGACTCGATGATCACCAAGTTCGAGGTGCGGGCGCTGGCCCTCGCGCGGCTGGGGCCGCGCCCGGGCGACCTGGTGTGGGACGTGGGCGCGGGCTCGGGGTCCGTGGCCGTGGAGTGCGCGCGGCTCGGTGCGGCCGTGACCGCCGTGGAGAAGACCGCGGACGGCGTGGAGCGCGTGCGCGCCAACGCCGCCGCGCACGGCGTGGACGTGCGGGTGGTGCGGGGCGCCGCGCCGGAGGCGCTGGCGGAGCTCGCCGAGACCCCGGATGCCGTGTTCGTGGGGGGCGGCGGGCGCGAACTGCCCGCGATCGTCGCCGCGTGCGCGCGGCGTGCCCGGCGCACGGTGGTCGTCGCCATGGCGGCGCTCGACCGGGTGCCGGCCGCGCGCGAGGCCCTGACGAGCGCCGGTCTCACCTGCGACGGCGTGCTCCTGCAGTCGTCGCGGCTCGCGCCGCTGCCCGGGGACGTGACCCGGCTCGCGGCGACCAACCCCGTTTTCCTGCTGTGGGGCGTCCGGCCCCCGGCAGCTGTCGAAGAAGGAGTCGCCCAGTGATCGGCCTCATTTCCGCCACCGCGGCGGGAGCGGCTGCCCGGGACCGGCTGGCCGCCGCGTGGCCGGACCGCACCCGGGTGTACGAGGGTCCCGTCGGGGACGCCGTACGGACCGCGTTCGCACAGTGCGAGCAGCTCGTCTGCTTCCTGGCGACGGGCGCGGTGGTGCGGCTGGTGGCACCGCTGCTGTCCGGCAAGACCGAGGACCCGGGCGTGGTGTGCGTCGACGAGGGCGGGCGGTTCGCCGTGTCCCTGCTGGGCGGGCACGCGGGCGGCGGCAACGAACTGGCCCGCGAGGTGGGTGACCTGCTGGGTGCCGAGCCGGTGGTGACGACGGCCACGGACGCCGTGGACCTGGCCGGCCTGGACGCCCTCGGCCTGCCCGTGGAGGGCGATGTCGCCGGGGTGTCGCGGGCACTGCTGGACGGCGAGGCCGTGGCGTTGCGGGCCGAGGTGGCCTGGCCGTTGCCGCCGCTGCCGGTGACGGACGAGGGGGCGTACACGATCCGGCTCACCGACCGGCTCGTGACGGCGGCCGGGCGCGAGGCCGTGCTGCGTCCGCCGACCCTGGTCGTCGGGGTCGGGGCGTCGAATGGCGCCCCCGTGGAGGAGGTCCTCGGGCTGGTCGAGGAGGCCCTGCGGGAGGCCGGGCTGTCGGTGGCGTCCGTCGCCGAACTCGCCACCGTCGACGCCAAGGCCGAGGAGGCCGGCATCGTCGAGGCCGCGCGGCGGCTCGGGGTGCCGCTCGTGACGTACTCCGCCGAGGAGCTGGCCGGGGTCGACGTGCCCAATCCGTCCGACGCGCCGCTCGCGGCCGTCGGCACCCCGTCCGTGGCGGAGGCCGCCGCGCTCGTCGGCGGGGGCGAACTCCTCGTCCCCAAGCGGAAGTCGGCCGCGAGCCCGGCGATGGCGACCTGCGCCGTCGTACGGCGGCCGGGGCGCGGGCGGCTCGCGGTGGTCGGGCTCGGGCCCGGCGCGCGGGACCTGCTGACGCCCCGCGCGAAGGCCGAACTGCGGCGCGCTTCCGTGCTCGTGGGGCTCGACCAGTACGTCGACCAGATCCGTGATCTGCTGCGGCCCGGCACCCGGATCCTGGAGTCGGGGCTCGGCGCCGAGGAGGAGCGGGCACGCACGGCGGTCGAGGAGGCCCGCAAGGGGCAGGCCGTCGCGCTGATCGGCAGCGGTGACGCAGGCGTCTACGCCATGGCCTCCCCCGCCCTGGCCGAGGCCTCCGACGACATCGACGTGGTCGGTGTGCCCGGGGTGACGGCGGCGCTCGCGGCCGGTGCGATCCTGGGCGCCCCGCTGGGCCACGACCACGTGTCGATCAGCCTGTCCGACCTGCACACGCCGTGGGAGGTCATCGAGCGGCGGGTCCGGGCGGCGGCCGAGGCGGACATCGTGGTCACCTTCTACAACCCCCGTTCACGCGGCCGTGACTGGCAGCTCCCCAAGGCGCTGGGCATCCTCGCCGAGCACCGGACACCTCAGACGCCGGTCGGTGTCGTGCGCAACGCCTCGCGGCCGGACGAGACCAGCCGGCTCACCACCCTGGGCTCCCTCGACCCGGCCACGGTCGACATGATGACGGTCGTGACCGTGGGCAACACGGCAACCCGGGACATCGCGGGGCGCATGGTGACGCCGCGCGGCTACCGCTGGCAGGCAGCGCAGGAGGGGGCCGAGTGAACCGCGTCGTCCATCCGATCGAGGTGGAGTCCTACCGGCGGCTGCGGGCCCGGCTGGACACCTCGCACTTCCCGCCGCTGACCCGGGCGGTCGTGGAGCGGGTCATCCACTCCGCCGCCGACCTCGACTACGCCGGCGACCTCGTCCTGGACGAGGCCGACCTGGAGAAGGCGCATGCGGCGCTGCACGCCGGGGCGCCCGTGGTCGTGGACGTGGAGATGGTCGGCGCCGGCATCACCCGGCGCGAGACCGTCTGCCGTCTGAAGGACGCCGAGTCCGGTCCCGGTCTGACCCGGTCCGCGCACGCCATCCGGCTCGCCTACGAACAGGTCGGCCCCGGCGCCCTCTGGGTGATCGGCAACGCGCCGACCGCGCTGGAGGAGCTGCTGACGCTCGACGCCGACCCCGCGCTCGTCGTCGGGCTGCCGGTCGGTTTCGTCGGAGCCGTCGAATCGAAGGCCGCGCTGCGCGAGAGCGGCCTGCCCGCCGTGAGCAACGTGTCCGAGAAGGGCGGGTCGGCGGTCGCCGCCGCCGCGCTCAACGCCCTGCTGTACCACCCCACTTCCGCCGAGGAGAAACTGTGACCACCCCGCCCGCCCTGCTCATCGCCGGCCACGGCACCCGGGACGACGCCGGAGCCGAGGCGTTCCGCGACTTCGTACGGCAGCTGGGGACCCGGCACCCCGAACTGCCCGTCGCGGGCGGCTTCATCGAGCTGTCCCCGCCGCCGCTGGGCGAGGCCGTCACCGAGCTGGTCGAGCAGGGTGTGCGGCGTTTCGCCGCCGTCCCGCTGATGCTGGTGTCCGCCGGGCACGCCAAGGGCGACATCCCGGCGGCCCTGGCCCGCGAGAAGGAGCGGCACCCGGGCATCTCGTACACCTACGGGCGTCCGCTCGGCCCGCACCCGGCGCTGCTGAACGTGCTGGAGCGGCGGCTGGACGAGGCACTGGGCTCGTCGGACCGCTCGCCCGGGGACCGTTCCGATGTGACGGTGCTGCTGGTCGGGCGCGGCTCCACGGACCCGGACGCCAACGCCGAGGTGCACAAGGCGGCCCGGCTGCTGTGGGAGGGACGCGGCTACGCGGGCGTCGAGACGGCGTTCGTGTCACTGGCCGCTCCGGACGTGCCGAGCGGGCTGGACCGCTGTGTGCGGCTGGGCGCGCGCCGGATCGTGGTCCTGCCCTACTTCCTGTTCACGGGCATCCTGCCGGACCGGGTGCGGCACCAGACGGAGGGCTGGGCGGCCGCGCACCCGGAGGCCGAGGTGCTGTCGGCCGACGTCATCGGGCCGGAGCCGGAGCTGCTGGACCTGGTGTGGGAGCGGTACGAGGAGGCCGTCAAGGGCGATCTGCGGATGAACTGCGACTCCTGCGTCTACCGCATCGCGCTGCCGGGCTTCGAGGACAAGGTGGGCATGCCGCAGCAGCCGCACTTCCACCCGGACGACGACGACCACCACGGGCACGGACACGGGCACGGACACCATCACGGTGCTCACTCGCATGCGCACTGAGAGCGGGCACGATCTGCGTCACCACGGGGACGCGGAGGTCCGCGACGACGGCGGTTCGCTCGTCGACCTGGCCGTGAACGTCCGTGCGGACACGCCGCCGGTCTGGCTGCGGGAGCACATCGCCGCGTCGCTCGGGGGGCTCGCGGCCTACCCGGACGGCCGGGCGGCGCGGGCGGCGGTGGCCGGGCGGCACGGGCTGCCGGTGGAGCGGGTGCTGCTGACGGCGGGGGCGGCGGAGGCGTTCGTGCTGCTGGCGCGGGCGCTGAAGATGCGGCGGCCGGTCGTCGTCCACCCCCAGTTCACGGAGCCGGAGGCGGCGCTGCGGGACGCCGGGCACGACGTCGGCCGGGTGCTGCTGCGGGAGGAGGACGGTTTCCGGCTGGACCCGGCGGCCGTCCCCGAGGACGCGGACTTCGTGGTGATCGGCAACCCGACGAACCCGACGTCGGTGCTGCACCCGGCGGACGCGATCGCCTCACTCGCCCGGCCCGGGCGGGTGCTGGTGGTGGACGAGGCGTTCATGGACGCGGTGCCGGGCGAGAGCGAGGCCCTGGCGGGCCGCGTGGACGTGCCGGGCCTCGTGGTGCTGCGCAGCCTGACCAAGACGTGGGGGCTGGCCGGTCTGCGGATCGGCTACGTGCTCGCGGCGCCGGAGACGATCGAGGACCTCGAGCGGGCGCAGCCGCTGTGGCCGGTGTCGACTCCGGCGCTGGCCGCGGCCGAGGCGTGTGTGGGGCCGCGTGCGGTGGCGGAGGCGGCTCACGCGGCGCACCGCATCGCCGCGGACCGCGCCCATCTGCTGGCCGGCCTCGCCCGTTTCACCCCGGCCGGGCTGCGGGTGGCCGGGCCCGCACAGGGCCCGTTCGTCCTGCTCCGCCTGCCGGAGGCGTCCGCCGTCCGCCGGCGCCTGCGCGACCTCGGCTACGCCGTGCGCCGCGGGGACACGTTTCCCGGCTTGGACGAGGAATGGCTGCGGCTGGCGGTGCGGGACCGGAGGACAACCAACAAATTCCTGGCGGCACTCGAGCGGGCGCTGCGGCACTGAGGCCCGGGCTTCGGTGGGCACCGGAGCAGTCCCTGAAGCCCGAGCCCCGCCTCCTCGAATGCTCTCGCCGCCCCCCCCCGCTGCCGGATCAGCTCCGGCGGCGGGCCCGCATCACCGCTCCTGCGCCTGCCACGAGCAGCGCGATCCCGCCGGCCACGAGGTACGGCGTCGTCGAGTCACCGCCGGTCTCGGCCAGGCTCTCCCCGGCGGGTGCTCCCTGCGGCTTGGCGCCGGCCGGCTGGGCGGGCGCTTCGGCCCGGGGCTGGACGGCGGCCGACGGGGCGGACGCTTCGGGCGAGGGCTGGGCCGCGGGCGCGGGCGTCATGCAGGTCGCCTCGGCCAGGGTGAGCGTGCCGTCGACCTCGGCGACGTTCAGCTTCAACGGGTCGACCGACACCTTGAGTTCGAGGGCGGTGGCGGCGGCCGAACGGGCCGTCGTGCGGGTGCTCGACAGTTCCAGGTGCACCTCGCCCACGTCCGGCACCGTGACGTCCGCCTCACCCTTGGCAGTGAGGTTCACGCGCTCGCCGAGGACGGTCACCCAGCCGGGCATTTCGGTAGTGGCGACCGGCTCCTTCCCGACCTCACAGGTGGCCTTCGACGCGACCTGCTCGACCTCGATCACCGTCGGCTGTGACAGACCGGGGACGTGAAGGCGGCCATGGACCAGGGTGGCCGCCGCCTCGGCCTTCGTGGCGGTCGTCGTGGCTTTCGCCTGAGCCACCTCGGCGCTCAGCACGGTGAAGGGCCGACCGCCGTTCACCGCGTCCAGGCGGGCCGTCAGCGTGGTCTCCTCGGCGCTCTCCGGAGCCTGAACGTCGTTGAGGGAGACGTTGAGCGGGACGTTCACCGACTCGTTCAGCAGGGAGGTGTCCAAGTCGGTGCGCAGGGTGACCGCGCTCGCGCGGCCGGGGTCCGCGGCGTACGCCGGGCTCACGCCGGTCAGTGTCACGGGCCCGGCGGCGAGGGCCATGACCGTCGCGACGGTCGCCAGACGGCGTGCGGGCCCACGGAGGAAAGTGCTGTTCACGGTGGAGGCTCCAGGAGAGACAGGCTCGGGTCTTTGAAACACTTCGTCTCGCGGCGCCCACATCGTTAGCGACCTGACGCCTCTTCACTCCAAGGTGGCAAGACCGTGAAAGTCATTGACCGCCCGGCACGACGCGGGCGTTCCCCCTTGTCCGCCTGCGGCTAGCCGACCACGCGTCCGTTCAGCACCACCCTGCGCGGCGAGGCCAGGACCCGTACGTCGGCCCGCGGGTCCTCGTCGTAGACGACGAGGTCGGCCGGGGCGCCCTCGTCCAGGCCGGGGCGGCCGAGCCAGGCGCGGGCGGTCCAGGTGCCCGCGGCGAGGGCCTCGACGGGCGGGATGCCGGCGGTGACGAGCTCGCCGACCTCGGCCGCGGCCAGACCGTGGGCGAGGCTGCCGCCGGCGTCGGTGCCGACGAAGACGGGGATCCCGGCGTCGTAGGCGCCCCGGACGGTGTCGTAGCGGCGTTCGTGCAGCCGGCGCATGTGGGCCGACCAGCGCGGGAACCGGGCCTCGCCGCCCTCGGCGAGCTGCGGGAAGGTGGCGATGTTGACCAGGGTGGGGACGATGGCGACGCCGCGTTCGGCGAACAGCGGGACGAGGTCTTCGGTCAGGCCCGTCGCGTGTTCGATGCAGTCGATGCCCGCCTCGACGAGGTCGCGCAGGGAGTCCTCGGAGAAGCAGTGCGCGGTCACCCGCGCACCGAGGCGGTGGGCCTCGGCGATCGCCGCTTCGACGGCCTCGCGGGGCCAGCAGGCCGACAGGTCGCCGAGGTCGCGGTCGATCCAGTCGCCGACCAGCTTGACCCAGCCGTCGCCGCGCTTCGCCTCCTGGGCGACGTAGGCGACCAGGTCCTCCGGCTCGATCTCCCAGGCGTAGTTGCGGATGTAGCGGCGGGTGCGGGCGATGTGCCGACCGGCGCGGATGATCTTCGGCAGGTCCTCGCGGTCGTCGATCCAGCGGGTGTCGGACGGCGAGCCGGCGTCGCGGATGAGCAGCGTGCCCGCGTCCCGGTCGGTCAGGGCCTGCTTCTCGGCGACGTCCTCGGGGACCGGGCCGTGCCGGTCGAGTCCGACGTGGCAGTGCGCGTCGACGAGGCCGGGCAGGGCCCAGCCGACGACCGTGCGGATGTCGCGGGCGCCGGCGGGACGGTCGTAGGAGATGCGGCCGTCGACCACCCACAGCTCGTCCCGGACGTCCTCGGGCCCGACGAGCACCCGTCCCTTCACGTGCAGCACCGTGCGATCGCTCATGCACCGCACCTTAGTGAGCGGGCCGCCGGGACTCGAAGGGGGCCGGGGTGCGCGGGACTCGGCGCGCGGGGGGCCGAGGGCCGCCGGTTACCCTCGAGGCGATCGAACCTGCTGTGAGTGAAGAGAGCTTTGCCGTGACGCATCCGTTTCTGGACCTGGCGCCGCTCGGCGCGGACCGCTTCGCCGCGATCGAGGACCGCGTGGCGCGGTTGCTGAGCACCGAGCAGGACGTCATGATCATGCAGGGCGAGGCGCTGCTGCCGCTGGAGGGCGCGATCCGTGCCGCGGCCGGTCCGGGCACGACGGCGCTGAACGTCGTCACGGGGCCCTACGGGCAGACCTTCGGCGACTGGCTGCGGGACTGCGGCGCCACGGTGATCGACCTGGCGGTGCCCTTCCACACGGCGGTGACGGCCGAGGAGATCCGGCAGGCCTTCGCCGAGCACCCGGAGATCGACTTCGTGTCGCTGGTGCACGCGGAGGCGGCGACCGGCAACACCAACCCGGTCGCGGAGGTCGGCGAGGTCGTGCGGGCGCACGGGGCGCTGTTCTACCTGGACGCGGTGGCGTCGATCGGGGCCGAGCCGGTGCTGCCGGACGCGTGGGGCGTGGACCTGTGCGTGATCGGCGCGCAGAAGGCGATGGGCGGTCCGGCCGGGGTGTCGGCGGTGTCGGTGAGCGAGCGGGCGTGGGCGCGGATGGCGGCCAACCCGAAGGCGCCGCGACGCTCGTACCTGTCGCTCCTCGACTGGAAGGAGCGGTGGATCGACGGTGGCCGCAAGGCGCTGCTGCACGCTCCCGCGCAGCTGGAGATGCTGGCCCTCGAGGCCTGCGTGGAGCGGATCGAGGCGGCGGGTCTCGACGCGGTGATGGCCCGGCACGCGTCCGCCGCGGCGGCGACCCGGGCCGGGGCGGTCGCGCTCGGTGGCGGGCTGGAGCCGTACGTGTACGAGGCGCGGGACGCGGCGCCCGTCGCCACGACGCTGCGGGCGCCGGCCGGGTCGGTGGCGTCGGAGCTGGTCCGGCGGGCGCTGGAGGCGGACCCGGCGGTGCCGCTGGCCGCGGGCGGCGGCCCGCTGGCCAAGGAGATGATCCGGGTCAACCACTACGGCGCGGACGCGACGCCGGGTGCGGTGCGGGCGAGTCTGGCCGCGCTGGGGGTGGCGCTCTCCGAGCAGGGGCTGCCGGTGGACGTGGAAGCGGCGCTGCGGGCCGTCGAGGGGGCGTGGCGGTAGCCGTCGGCTGCCGCGTACCGGGACACCGTTGTCAGTGCCCCGTGCCATGCTCCCCGTATGACCGCCGACACACCTGCCGACACCGCCCCCGTCCTGCCCGACGGCCGCCCCGTCCCCCGTTTCACGGGTGACGAGCGCGCCATGCTGGAGAGCTGGCTGGACTTCCACCGGGCCACGCTGGAGCTGAAGTGCGCCGGGCTGGACGACGCACAGGTGCGGATCGCGGCGGCCGAGCCGTCGTCGCTGACCTTGCTCGGGCTGGTGCAGCACCTCGCCGAGGTCGAGCGGAACTGGTTCCAGCGGGTGGCCGGCGGGCTCGCCGTACCGCCCCTGTTCGAGGACGCGACGGGCTACGCGCTGGATCCGGCGCGTGGGCTCGACGAGGCGCTCGGGATCTGGCGGCGGGAGATCACGCGCGGGCGTGAGCTGTGCGCCGGGCTGCCGCTGGAGCACGTCGGGCGGGTCGCCGAGGGGCCGGTGCCGGGCATGGAGGTCAGTCTGCGCTGGGTCTTCATCCACATGATCGAGGAGTACGCACGGCACAACGGTCACGCCGATCTCCTGCGCGAACGTATCGACGGAGTGACCGGGGCTTGAATTAACCGTGTTTTCCGCACTGGCCCACATGTAAGCTGGCACACAATTAAGAATTCTTTCAAGAACAGTTACCCCTATTCTTCTGCCCGCTTTTCCCGGTCCTAAACGCGCAGATTTTGAGGATGCTCGGAGGGGAAATACCGGCGGTTCCCGTGGGGCCTACACGGCTGTGACGCGTTACACACCGTGACCAATATGCCCGGTATTTCCGTGACAATATCGGGCATACGGCCGCCTTATCGCGTGAGCCCTCGCGCTCGCGCGATAACACAGACGGCTTCCATATGTAACCCCGATCGGCGATGCAATTTTGAATTTACCTGGGTAAGTTCAATTCGCATGACTGCCGTACAAGCAGATCCGCAAATCGACCGCCCCACGGTGGCTGACGGAGCCGCACTCTGGCGGATGGCGAAGGACTCGAAGGTTCTCGACCTGAACTCGTCCTACAGCTATCTGCTGTGGTGCCGTGACTTCGCCGCCACCTCGGCCGTCGCCCGCGACGAGCAGGGCGAGCCGATGGGCTTCATCACCGGGTACGTGCGGCCGGACAGCCCGCGCACCCTGCTGGTCTGGCAGGTGGCGGTGGACGAGGCCCACCGCGGGCGCGGGCTGGCCGCCGCGCTGCTCGACGGCCTGGTCGCACGGACCACGGCCGAGCTGGGGGTGACGACGGTGGAGACCACCATCACCCCGGGCAACACCGCCTCGGAGCGCCTGTTCACGTCGTTCGCCGAGCGTCACGGCGCCCGGCTGGAGCGCGAGGTGCTGTTCGACACGGGCCTGTTCCCCGACGGGCCGCACGACGCAGAGGTGCTGTACCGCATCGGCCCCCTGCCCCACTGACTTCTCCGACGTCCCGCCCGACTCCCCCAGACTTCCCCCACGCACCGAGGAGCGATTCTTCGTGACCATCACCCAGCCCGACCTGAGTGTCTTCGAGACCGTCGAGTCCGAGGTACGCAGCTACTGCCGCGGCTGGCCCACCGTCTTCGACCGTGCGGTGGGAAGCCGCATGTACGACGAGGACGGCCATGAGTACCTCGACTTCTTCGCCGGAGCGGGGTCACTGAACTACGGGCACAACAACCCGGTCCTGAAACGCGCGCTGATCGACTACCTGGAGCGGGACGGCGTCACGCACGGGCTCGACATGTCGACCACCGCCAAGCGCACGTTCCTGGAGGCCTTCCAGAACCTGCTGCTGCGCCCGCGCGACCTGCCGTACAAGGTCATGTTCCCGGGCCCGACCGGCACCAACGCCGTGGAGGCCGCGCTGAAGCTGGCGCGCAAGGTGAAGGGGCGCGAGTCGATCGTGTCGTTCACCAACGCCTTCCACGGCATGTCGCTGGGCTCGCTGGCCGTCACCGGCAACGCCTTCAAGCGGGCCGGCGCCGGTATCCCGCTGGTGCACGGCACCCCGATGCCGTTCGACAACTACTTCGACGGCACGGTCGAGGACTTCCTGTGGTTCGAGCGGCTGCTGGAGGACCAGGGCTCCGGCCTCAACAAGCCGGCCGCGGTGATCGTCGAGACCGTGCAGGGCGAGGGCGGCATCAACGTGGCCCGGCCCGAGTGGCTGCGCGCCCTGTCCGAGCTGTGCGAGCGGCAGGACATGCTGCTGATCGTCGACGACATCCAGATGGGCTGCGGCCGTACCGGCGCGTTCTTCTCCTTCGAGGAGGCGGGCATCACGCCGGACATCGTCACCGTCTCGAAGTCGATCAGCGGTTACGGCCTGCCCATGTCGCTGTGCCTGTTCAAGCCCGAGCTGGACATCTGGGAGCCCGGCGAGCACAACGGCACCTTTCGCGGCAACAACCCCGCGTTCGTCACGGCCACCGCGACCCTGGAGACCTACTGGGCCGACGGTTCCGCGATGGAGAAGCAGACCCGCAAGCGCGGCGAGCAGGTCGAGCAGGCGCTGATCTCCATCACCGAGGAGAACCTGGCCGACGTGAAGGAGTACCGGGGCCGCGGCCTGGTGTGGGGCCTGGAGTTCCACGACAAGGCCCGCGCGGGCAAGGTCGCCAAGCGCGCCTTCGAGCTCGGACTGCTCATCGAGACGTCCGGCCCGGAGAGCGAGGTCGTGAAGATGCTCCCGGCCCTCACCATCACGCCCGAGGAGCTGGACGAGGGCCTGAGCGTGCTGGCCCGCGCCGTCCGAGAGACCGCCTGACCAACCGAGCACCACCCAACTAGGAGGCATCGCAGCACCGTGATTGTCCGTTCGTTCAAGGAGATCGAAGGTACCGACCGGCACGTGAAGGCGGCGTCCGGTACGTGGGAGAGCAAGCGCATCGTCCTCGCCAAGGAGAAGGTCGGCTTCTCCCTGCACGAGACGGTCCTCTACGCGGGTACGGAGACGTCGATGTGGTACGCGAACCACATCGAGGCCGTCGTCTGCACGGAGGGCGAGGCCGAGCTGACCGACCACGAGACCGGGCTGACGCACACCATCACGCCCGGCACCATGTACCTCCTGGACGGGCACGAGAGGCACACGCTGCGGGTCAAGCAGGACTTCCGCTGCCTCTGCGTGTTCAACCCGCCCGTGACCGGACGGGAGGACCACGACGAGAACGGCGTCTACCCGCTGCTCACCGAGGAGGTGTGACGTTTCCATGACCGCCACCACCGACACCACCACCGGTATCCCCGACCTCTACCCCAGTCGCGGTGCCACCGAGGCACTGACCCCGCGCCAGGACCCGGTCGTCTGGGGCGCACCCGACGCCCCCGGGCCGGTCGCCCCGGCGGACCTGCTGTCCTTCGAGCGCGACGGCTTCCTGGCCATCGACGAGCTCATCACCGAGGACGAGGTCGCGGTCTACCGCAACGAGCTGAACCGGCTGGTGCACGACCCTGACATGCGGGCCGACGAGCGGTCGATCGTCGAGCCGAAGTCCAAGGAGATCCGCACGGTCTTCGAGGTGCACAAGATCAGCGAGGTGTTCGCCCGGCTGGTCCGCGACGAGCGGGTCGTCGGACGGGCGCGGCAGATCCTCGGCTCGGACGTGTACGTCCACCAGTCGCGGATCAACGTCAAGCCGGGGTTCGGCGCCAGTGGCTTCTACTGGCACTCGGACTTCGAGACGTGGCACGCCGAGGACGGTCTGCCGCGGATGCGCACGGTGTCGGTCTCGATCGCGCTGACCGAGAACTTCGACACCAACGGCGGACTCATGATCATGCCGGGGTCGCACAAGACGTTCCTCGGGTGTGCGGGTGAGACGCCGAAGGACAACTACAAGAAGTCGCTGCAGATGCAGGACGCGGGCACGCCGTCGGACGAGGCGCTGACCCAGATGGCCACGCAGCACGGCATCAAGTTGTTCACGGGCAAGGCCGGTTCGGCGACCTGGTTCGACTGCAACGCCATGCATGGTTCCGGCGACAACATCACGCCGTTCCCGCGCAGCAACGTGTTCATCGTGTTCAACAGTGTGGAGAACACGGCGGTGGAACCCTTCGCGGCGCCGGTTCGGCGGCCGGAGTTCATTGGCGCGCGGGACTTCACGCCGGTGCGGTGACGCCGGTCAGTGTTGAACCGGTGCGGTAAGACGGCCGTGTGACAGAGCTGCCGGGTGGGGCCTCCTCGTGTGGGACGGGAGGCCCCATCCGGTTTTCTCATGCCTGCAAGGCGTCCAGGAGCCGGTCGACGTCCGCCGTGGTGTTGTAGAGATGGAACGCCGCCCGCAGGTTCCCGGCCCGGTCGGAGACCTCGATGCCCGCCCGGCTCAGCTCGCCCTGCCGGTGGCCGAGCCCGGGCACCGACACGATCGCCGAGCCCGGCGCGGGCACCGGCTCGTGGCCCAGCCCGGCGAGCCCGGCACGGAACCGGTCCGCGAGGCCGACGTCGTGGGCGTGCACGGCGTCGACGCCGATCTCCTCCAGCAGCTCCAGTGAGGCACGCAGCCCGGCGTAGGTGCAGAGGGCCGGGCTGACGTCGAACCGCCGTGCGGAGTGGGCGAGTTCCTCGACGGGGCCGTAGCAGCTGTCCCAGGGTCGTTCCCCGGCGACCCAGCCCGCGAGCAGCGGCGTGAGCCCGCCGAAGTCCCGCGGGGCGACGAAGAACGAGGCCCCGTGCGGGCCCAGCAGCCACTTGAATCCGACGGCGGCGAGGAAGTCGTCCGCGTCGGCCTCCATCGGCAGCCAGCCGGCCGACTGCGAGGCGTCGACGTAGGTACGGGCGCCGTGGGCCCGGGCCGCCGCGCGCGCGGCCGGCAGGTCGGCGAGGCGGCCGTCGGCGGACTGCGCGGCGCTGACCGCGACCAGCGCGGTGTCCGGGCGGACGGACTCGGCGAGCCGCTCCAGCGGCACGGCGCGCACCTTGAGGTCGCCGCGCGTGTGGAACGGGTTCACCAGCGAGGAGAAGTCGCCCTCCGCCGTGAGAACTTCGGCCCCCGCGGGCAGCGAGGCGGCGATCAGCCCGCCGTACTCGGCGACCGAGGCCCCGGTCGCGACGCGTTCGGCCGGAACGCCGGCCAGCCGGGCGAAGGACGCGCGGGCGGCCTCCACGTCCTCGTACAGGGGACCCAGGGGCGTGCCCTCGGCACGCATCCGCACCGCCGCCTGCACGGCGCCGACGGTCCGGGCGGGCAGGAGCCCGTTGCTCGCGGTGTTGAGGTAGGTGTGCTTCGGGGTGAACTCGGCACGGACGAGGTTCTCGAAGGTCTCCATGGGACCACTCTGCGTCCCCGGGATCTCCCCGTCCATTGCCGATTTCTGCGTGATGCCGCTAAGGAGCGCTTATGGGTGCGCTCCGACCTGGGCGTTTCAGTGCTGGGGCACGGCACAGCCGTCCGGGCCGCAGGCGTCCGCGTCGTCGCCGCCGTCGACGATCGTCAGGGGCGAGGGCTCGCCGTACGCCTGGGTGAGGGCCCGGGCGAAGACCTCGGCGGGCTGGGCACCGGAGACGCCGTACTTCCGGTCGAGGACGAAGAAGGGCACGCCGTTCGCGCCGAGCTGTGCGGCCTCGCGCTCGTCGGCACGGACCTCGTCGGCGTACGCCCCCGGGTCGGCGAGCACCGCGCGCACGGCCTCCGGGTCGAGACCGGCGGCCGAGGCGAGCTCCACCAGCCGCTCGTCGTCGTTGAAGACGGACCGCTCCTCGGCGAAGTTGGCCCGGTAGAGCAGGTCGAGCAGCTGCTCCTGGCGGCCCTGCTCCTTGGCGAAGTGCAGCAGGCGGTGCATGTCGAAGGTGCTGCCGTGGTCGCGGCCCCGGGTGCGGTAGTCGAGGCCCTCCGCCGAGGCCTGGGCGCCGAGGTTGTCCTCGCCTGCCTCGGCCTGCGCGGGGCTCATCCCGTACTTCTTGGTGAGCATCGTGATCACGGGCTGGATGTCGTCCTTGGCGCGGCCGGGGTCCAGCTCGAAGGAGCGGTGCACGACCTCGACCTCGTCGCGGTACGGGAAGTCCCGCAGCGCCTTGTCGAAGCGGGCCTTGCCCACATAGCACCAGGGGCAGGCGATGTCGCTCCAGATCTCGACGCGCATGTCTCGGCTCTCTCCAGGTCGTACGGGGTACGGAGGCTCCCTCCGCCGAGTGGATGAACGTTCAAGCAGCGGACTTCATTCCCCGGGCAGGGCGAGACGCATCAGCAGGTGGTGGTCCTCCGGCCCGGCCGGCTCCGGGACCCACCCCTGCCGCCGGTAGAACGCCTGCGCCCGCAGGTTGTCGACGTGCACGTCGAGCACGGCCGTCCGCCTGCCGTCCGCCCGCCACTCCTCCACACAGGCCGCGTGCAGCGCGGTGCCGACGCCGGCGCGCCAGTGGCCGGGGTCGACGTGGAACTGGAACAGCTTCACCGTGTCCCCCGGGGCGCCCTCCGGCGCGCGGAAGGAGGCCAGGCCGACGATGCGCCCCGCCTCGACGACGCACAGCACCCGTCCGTCCGGCCGGGTGAGGGCGCCGCGCCAGGTCTCGGTCCAGTCGGTGCCGTCCTGCGGCACCCCGCCGGGGTAGTACGTCGCCCGGGCCCGCGCGTGCAGCGCGACGACGTCCGCCACCTCGGCGGGCAGGACGGTACGGATCACACGGCCGGGAACCACTCGGTTGCTGATCATGAAACGGAGGACGAGAGCGGGCCGGGGTGCGGTTCCCGGCCGCCCTTCAGCTGCCGTCGCGCAGGTCGTCCGGCCAGCTCGGCCTGAACTCGATGTGGTCGTACGTCACCACACAGCCCTCCCCCATCGGGGACTGGGTCATGAAGCCGACCAGGGCCGCGCCGGTCTCCTTCTCGTCGCCGAGGGTGAAGAGGCGGACGAAGGTCCAGCGTTCGCCGTCACGGGAGGCGTGGAAGGCGAAGGCGCGGCCGGTGCGGCTGATCCGGAGCCAGACGGAACTGCCGTCCACGGTGAAGGAGTTGGCGTCGTCGGAGTGCCCCCGGGTGACCACCGTGCAGACGGTGGGGACGTCAGGGGAGTACTCCAGGCACAGCTTGGCCCAGTCCCGCTCCCCCACGTGCACGTAGAGCACCCCGGCGTCGAAGGCCGCGCCGAACCCGACGGTGACCTTGGCGATCAGCTGGAAGTCCCCTTCGGGCGCCCCGAGCAACCGGGGCGCGTCGGAAGCGGGGTCCAGCCCCTCCCCGGTGGGCGGCACGAACCGGTCCTGCCTGGGCCCGGCCCACCCGGTGAGCACGCCGTCCTCATAGGACCAATGGCCGTCGGGTCCATACGTACGCAGACCGAAGGGAAGTTCGGGAATTTCCAGATCCATTCGACCGAGTCTTTCAGCTCCGCCCCCAAGGGGCGCGGGGAACTGCGCGATCAGCCACAACGAACCGGCAGACCGCAGATCACCGCACCCCCACGGCGCTAACGCTCCAATCGCCCGTTGAACCTACGAGGCAGTCCCAAGGGGTTCTCGTCCCGCAACTCCTGCGGCAGCAACGCCTCCGGCGCGTTCTGATACACAACAGGCCGCATCCACCGCTCGATCGCCGTCCCGCCCACCGACGTGGACGTCGACGTCGTGGCCGGGTACGGCCCACCGTGGTGCTGAGCCGGCGCGACGGCCACACCCGTCGGCCAGCCATTGACCAGCACACGCCCCGCCAGCGGCGTCAGCTCCGCGAGGATCTCCGCGCCGCGACCCTCGCCGGCGGCCTCCTCCTCGGACAGCTGCACCGTCGCCGTGAGGTTCCCCGGCAGGCGCGACAGCACGGCCTTGACCTCGTCCTCGTCCTCGTAGCGGGCCACCACGGTGACCGGCCCGAAGCACTCCTCCAGGAGCAGGTCGTGCTCGCCCTCCGTCGCCAGCCTGCTCGCCGGCACCGTGAGGAATCCCGCGCTGACGGTGTGCTCGCCGCCCGCGCCGGGGGTGACCGGGGAGTCGACGTCGGGCAGCGCGGCCCGCTCGGCGACGCCGGCCACGAAGTTGTCGCGCATGCGGTGGTCGAGCAGAACCCCGGCGTCCGTGTCGCTGACGGCGTCCGTCAGGGACTTCAGCAGGGCGTCGCCCGCGGCACCGGCCGGCGCGAGGACGAGCCCCGGCTTCACACAGAACTGGCCGACGCCCAGCGTCATCGAACCGGCGAGCCCGGCACCGATCGCCTCGGCCCGCTCGGCAGCCGCGGCCTCGGTGACGACGACCGGGTTGAGGGAGCCCAGCTCGCCGTGGAAGGGGATCGGGACGGGACGGGCCGCCGCCGCGTCGAAGAGGGCGCGGCCACCGCGCACGGAGCCGGTGAAGCCGGCCGCCGCGACCAGCGGGTGCTTGATCAGCTCGACGCCCGCCTCGAAGCCGTGGACGAGGCCCACGACGCCCTCGGGGATGTCGTGCCGGGCGGCGGCGCGTCGCAGCACCTTGGCGACGTACTCGGACAGGGCCGGGTGGTCCGGGTGGGACTTGACGACGACCGGGCAGCCGGCCGCGAGGGCGCTCGCGGTGTCGCCGCCGGCGACCGAGAAGGCGAAGGGGAAGTTCGACGCGGAGTAGACGGCGACGACGCCCAGCGCCACCTTGTAGCGGCGCAGGTCGGGGATGGGCGGGGTCGCGGTGTCGTCGGGGTGGTTGATGACGACGTCGAGGAAGGCGCCCTCGTCGACGATGTCCGCGAAGGCGCGCAGCTGGTAGCAGGTGCGGGCGAGCTCGCCGGTCAGCCGGACCGGACCGAGCGCGGTCTCGGCGTCGGCGGTCTCGACGAGAGAGTCCTTGGCCGCCTGCAGCTCGTCGGCGGCGGTGCGCAGGAAGGCCGCGCGGACCGCGCGGTCGGCGAGGGCGCCGCGTGCCTCGTGCGCGGCGCGGACGGTGGCGTCCACCTCCTGGGCTGTGGCCTCCACCGCAACCTGTTCGCGCTGCTTCCCGGTTCGGGGGTCGACACTCCAGACTGGTGCTGCTGCCACCGCGGGTCCCTCCACACATGTAATGCCGCAGTACTGGGTCATCCACCAGGGACGTTCGATATACTGAACGCTGTCTCTGATGATGAATACGTTGTGGAGACTATTTCCCGTCCAACGAAGGGGTCAAGGGCGATGTCGGCTGGCGAGACGGGCGGCGGGGCGCAGGTCAAGTCCGCGGTACGAACGGTTGAACTGCTCGAATACTTCGCCGGACGCCCCGGCATGCACTCCCTCGCGGCGGTCCAGGAGGCCGTGGGGTATCCCAAGTCCAGCCTCTACATGTTGCTGCGCACCCTGGTCGAACTGGGCTGGGTGGAGACGGACGCGACGGGCACGCGGTACGGCATCGGCGTGCGGGCCCTGCTGGTGGGCACGTCGTACATCGACGGTGACGAGGTCGTCGCGGCGGCCCGCCCGACCCTGGACCGGCTCTCCGACGACACGACCGAGACGATCCACCTCGCCCGCCTCGACGGCACGAACGTCGTCTATCTGGCCACCCGCCAGTCCCAGCACTACCTGCGTCCCTTCACCCGGGTCGGCCGCCGGCTGCCCGCGCACTCCACGTCCCTCGGCAAGGCGCTGCTGAGCACGTACTCGGACGAGCAGGTGCGCAAGATGCTCCCGGAGACGCTGCCCGCGCTGACCGAGCACACGATCACCGACCGGGAGAAGCTCATCGAGGAGCTGCGCCAGGTACGGGACCAGGGCTTCGCGGTGGACCGCGAGGAGAACACGCTGGGGCTGCGCTGCTTCGGCGTCGCGATCCCGTACCGCACCCCGGCGCGCGACGCGATCAGCTGCTCGGTGCCGGTGGCGCGGCTGACCCCGGCGCACGAACAGCTGGTCAAGGACGCTCTCTTCGACGCGCGGGACCGGCTGACACTGGCCACCCGTAGGCTCTGAGGCATGAACGTCGAGCTGCGCCCGGTCCACGACAGCGATCTGCCGGTCTTCTTCCGGCAGATGAACGACCCCGAGTCCCTGAGCATGGCGGCCTTCACCCCGGAGGATCCGGCCGACCGGTCCGCCTTCGACACCCGCTGGTCCCGGATGCGCTCCTCGCCCGATGTCGTCGTCCGTACGGTCCTGGCCGACGGGGACGTGGTCGGCAGCGCGGGGGTGTACGGGGTGCCGGGTGAGCGCGAGGTGACGTACTGGGTCGATCGCGCGTACTGGGGCAAGGGCATCGCCACGCAGGCGCTGCGCGCGCTGCTCACCGAGGTGCCCGAGCGCCCGCTGTACGCGCGGGCGGCGTCGGACAACACGGGGTCGCTGCGCGTGCTGGAGAAGTGCGGGTTCCTGGTGACGGCGGCGGCCCGCGGGTACGCCCCGGCCCGGGGCGCCGAGATCGACGAGACGGTGCTCATCCTGGAGGACTGAGACGCCGAGGGCCTCTCCCCCGCCCGGCGGAGGAGGATCGTCGCCGGGCAGGAGGTGCCGGGGGTCCGCCGCGCGGGAGCCTGATCGCATGACGCAGTCGCTCGCTCCCGCCGCCCGCCCCATCGTCGGCCCCGGCCGCACCCGGAGGGTCCTCCGTGCCGTCGCCGTCGTCTCCTGTGTCCCGTACCTCGCCCTCAAGACCGCCTGGATAGCCGGGAGTCACATCGGAATACCCGACGGCAGTTCACTGCTCGACGACCGCCTCACCATGGCCGTGATCAACGGCCTGTCGATCCTGCTGGACAGCGCGGTGATCGTGCTGGCGCTGGTGCTGACCCGGCCGTGGGGGCTGCGGGTGCCCGCGTGGCTGCTCGCGTTCCCCGTGTGGGTGGCGACCGGGCTGCTCGCGCCGATCATGGCCGGGTTCCCGGCGCAGTTGGTGGTGAGGGCGTTCGGCGGGGGCGGTGCCTCGTCGGCGGGCCGGGAGGCCTTCCTGGACGAGTGGGTGTTCGCCGTCGTGTACACGGGGTTCATCGCCCAGGGTCTCGCCCTCGGCGGCCTCTTCGTGCTCTACGCGCGGGGCCGCTGGGGGCACGTGTGGCGCGGGCGGGTGTGGGACCTGCCCGTCGGTGCCGTCGGACCGGCCCACCGGGCCCTCGCCGTGGGCGCCGCCGTGCTCGCCCTGCTGCCGCTCACCCTCCACGCCCTGTGGGCCTGCGGTGGCTCCGCCGGTCTCAGCGAGGGCCGGGCCGCGGACCGGGGCGGTGAGTTCTACGTCCTGGAGGCCCTGTACGTCGTGTTCCTGCTCGCGGCGGTCACCGGGGCCGTGCTGCTGGCATTCCGGCGCGGCCGGGCCCTGCCGGTGTCGGTGCCGCTCTCGCTCGTCTGGGTCGGCTCGGGGGCCGTGGCCTGCTGGGGCGGGTGGCTGTCGCTGGCCTCCCTCGGCGGCCCGGCGGACCTCTCCGACCGCGCCACGCCGCTGATGAACCTCGCCTACGCTGGCCAGATGCTCGTCGGCCTCCTCGTCGCCGCCATCGGCGTCCACCACTTCGCCGAGCGCTCGGCCGCGGCCGCGCGGCGAGCGGCGTGAGCACCGTCGCCCGGTCGCTGTTCGGCCGGCGGGCGCGGCTGCGGTGGATCCATCTGATCCTCGGCGGGGCGCTGGCCATGCCGTACGTCCTGGTCGGGTCGGTGGTCGTCGGCCCGGTCACCGGCTCCTCGGACGTCTTCCGCTCCCTCCCCCTCCAACTCGCCTCGTTCGCCTTGGGACTGCCGCTCGCGGCCGTCACCTCGCTGTTCCCGCTGACCCGGCCGCTGGAGTCGGCCGCGGTGCGCTGGCTGTGCGGGGTGGACCCCGGCCGGCTCGCCCCCGGGCCCGCCCGCACGCGGGGCGAGAGGGGCCGGACGGCCGCCTGGTTCACGCTGCATCTCGGGTTCGGCGGGATCATCGCGGGGATGTCACTGGCGCTGCCGCCGTTCGCCGTCACGCTGATCGTGCTGCCGGTCCTCTCGGGGCTGCTCGGCGCCCGGCTCGGGCTGCCCGAAGTCTTCGACCGCGCCTGGGCGTTGGCGCTCGCCCCGGTCGCGGGGGCGCTCTCGCTCGTGGCTCTCGCCGGCTGCGCGGCCGGCTGCGGTGCGTTGCTGGCCCGCTGGGCGCCCCTGCTGCTCGGTCCCACGCCCCGGGAGCGGCTCGCCGCCGCCGAGGCCCGCGCGGCCGACCTGGCCGTGCGCAACCGGCTGGCGCGGGAGCTGCACGACTCCGTCGGCCACGCCCTGAGCGCGGTCACGCTCCAGGCGAGCGCGGCCCGCCGGGTCCTCGACACCGACCCGGAGTTCGTCCGCGAGGCCCTCGCCGCGATCGAGGACACGACCCGGCGCACGGTCGGTGAACTCGACGCCGTACTGGGCGTGTTGCGCGAGGGCGACGCCCCCGGCACGGCTCCGGCGCCGACCCTCGCCGCCGACCTCGACGGGCTGCTGCGGCGTACCCGGGCGGGCGGACAGCGGGTGAGCGCCACTGTGGACGCCGACCCGGAGGCCCTGCCCCCACTGCTGTCCCGGGAGGCCTACCGCATCGTGCAGGAGGGGCTGAGCAACGCCCTCAAGCACGCCGGGGAGCGGGCGGCCGTGGACGTGCGGATCGCGGTGGCGGACGGGGAGCTGGAGATCACCGTGGAGAACCCGGTCACCGGCCCCGCGCCCTCCCGCACCGGCGGCGGCCACGGACTGCGGGGCATCGCGGACCGGGCCAGACTGCTGGGCGGCACGGCGACGGCGGGACCGACCGCGACGGCGGGTCCGAGCGCGACGGCGGCCGGAGACACGGCGGCACCCCGGCCGGGCGGCGGCACCCCGACGGCCGGTCCGACCGCGGCACCGCTGCCGGGCGGCACCCCGGCACACACCTGGCGGCTCCACGCACGCCTGCCGATGAGAGGCCCCGCATGATCCCGCCGGTCCCGATCCCGTTGAAGGAACCCGTATGAACCGCCCGGCCCCGATCCGTGTCGTCCTCGCCGACGACGAGCGCATGGTGCGCACCGCGCTGCGCGCCATCCTCTCCGCCGAGCCCGACCTGGACGTGGTGGGCGAGGCCGCCACCGGTGCCGAGGCGGTGTCGGTCGTCCGGGAGCTGCGGCCGGACGTGGTCCTCATGGACGTGCGGATGCCGGAGACCGACGGGATCCGCGCCACCGAGCAGATCCTCGCCACGCTGGACGATCCGCCGCGGATCGTCGTGGTGACGACGTTCGAGAACGACTCCTACGTGTACGACGCGCTGCGGGCCGGAGCCGCCGGGTTCCTGCTGAAGCGGGCGGACGCCGACGCGCTGGTGCAGGCGGTCCGGCTGGTGGCGCGCAGCGACAGCCTGCTGTTCCCGGCGGCCGTGCGCACCCTGGCGACCGAGCACGCCCGCGCGCAACCGGCGCCGCCCGCGTGGGTGGCGAAGCTCACGGGACGCGAGGGGGAGGTGCTGCGGCACATGGCGCGGGGGCTGACCAACGCGGAGATCGCCCGTCTGATGGAGGTCGGCCCGGCCACGGTGAAGTCCCACGTCGCGGCGGTCCTGGCCAAGACCGGCACCCGGGACCGTACGCAGGCGGTGATCGCCGCGTACGAGGCCGGCTTTCTGAACGGCGGATGAGAATCCGCCCCGCCGGATGAGAAACCAGGACGGACGGGAACGATCCGCCCGGCGTGGCTCGTCCTCCAGTTCGCGATGAACAAGACGATCAGGCGCGCTTCGGTCTTCTCGCTGCTCCTGGTGCTCGCTCTGCTGGTCAGGGCGACCTGGGTGCAGTTCTACGACGGCCGGGCGCTGGCAGACGACAAGGACAACCGGCGGAACGCGATCGAGACGTACTCGGCGCCGCTCGGGAACATCATCGTGGGCGGCCGGTCGGTGACCGGTTCGGCGCCGACGAAGAAGAGCGACCTCACGTACAAGCGGACGTACACCGACGGCGCGCTGTACGCGGCGGTGACGGGGTACGCGTCGCAGGCGTACGCCCCGACCCAGCTGGAGGGCATCTACACCGACCTGCTCAACGGCACGGACAGCCGGCTGAAGTCCGTGATGGACACGCTCACCAACCAGCGGGCCGAGCCGGGCAACGTGGTCACGACCATCGACCCAGACGTGCAGAAGGCCGCCTACGAGGCGCTCGGCGACAAGAAGGGCGGTGCCGTCGCCCTCGACCCGAAGACCGGGAAGATCCTCGCGGTCGTGTCGACGCCGTCGTACAACCCCTCCTCGCTGACCGACGCCAACACCGCGGGGACGGCCTGGCAGAAGCTCACCTCGGACCCCGAGAAGCCGCTGGTCAACCGTGCGCTGCGGCAGCCGCTGCCACCCGGTTCGACGTTCAAGCTGGTCGTGGCGGCGGCCGCGCTGGAGGACGGGCTGTACTCGTCGGTGGACGAGAGAACGGACAGCCCGGACCCGTACACGCTGCCGGGCACCAGCCGGGACCTGACGAACGAGAACCCGAACGCGCCCTGCACGAACGCGACCATCCGCACGGCGCTGGAGTACTCGTGCAACAACGTCTTCGCCAAGATGGCCGTGAAGCTGGGCCAGGACAAGGTGAAGGAGATGGCCGAGAAGTTCGGCTTCAACGACGACAAGCTGGACGTGCCGGTCCGGGCCTACACGAGCGTGTACCCGTCGGACATGGACCCGTCGCAGACGGCCCTGACGGGCATCGGCCAGTTCGACGTCACCGCCACCCCGCTGCAGATGGCCATGGTGTCGGCGGCCATCGCCAACGGCGGCAAGCTGGTGTCGCCGCACATGGTCTCGCAGATCACCAACAGCGGCGGTGACGTGCTGGAGGACTACGACGACGCGGGCACGAAGGAGATCGTCAGCTCCTCGACCGCCGAGCAGTTGCGGTCGGCGATGGAGACGGTCGTCGACAAGGGCACGGGCACCAACGCCAGGGTCCCGGGCGCGACCGTGGGCGGCAAGACGGGCACGGCCCAGCACGGCGAGAACAACAGCCAGGTGCCGTACGCCTGGTTCACCTCGTACGGAAAGTCCGGCTCGTCGGGCAAGGAGGTCGCCGTGGCGGTCATGGTGGAGCAGTCGGACGCGGCCCGCTCGGAGGTCAGCGGCAACGGCCTGGCGGCGCCGGTCGCCAGGGCCATGATGCAGGCGGCCCTGAAGGACTGAACCCCTGCCACTGAACCTCCGCCGCCGATAAGCCGTCTGTACAGAAGAGACGGGCCGCCCCCTTCCCCCCGGGGGGCGGCCCGTCCTCGTGTCAGCGCGCACCCGGCGTCACTTCGCGCCCAGCAGCTGCTCGATCGGGTCGATGGCGAAGTACACGAGGAACAGCGCCGAGGTCCCCCACAGCAGCCAGTGGATCTCCTTGGCCTTGCCGAGGACGGTCTTGATGACGACGTAGGCGAGGAAGCCGGCCCCGATGCCGTTGGTGATGGAGTAGGTGAACGGCATCACGGCGATGGTGAGGAACGCGGGGATGGCGATGTCGTAGCGGTCCCAGTCGATGTGCTTGACCTGGGTCATCATCAGGAAGCCGACGGCGACCAGGGCGGGGGCGGCCGCCTGCAGCGGGACGATGGTGAGCAGCGGGGTCAGGAACAGCGCGAGGCCGAACAGGCCGCCGGTGACGAGGTTGGAGAAGCCGGTGCGCGAGCCCTCGCCGACACCGGCCGCGGACTCGATGTACGAGGTCGCCGAGGAGGCGGAGGCCGCGCCGCCCGCGACCGCGGCGGCACCGTCGATGAGCAGCACCCGGCCCAGGTTCGGGACCTTGCCCTCCTCGTCGAGCAGACCGGCCTCGGCGCTGATGCCGACGACCGTGCCCATGGTGTCGAAGAAGTCGGACAGGATCAGCGTGAAGATCAGCAGGACGACGGTGATGACGCCGACGCCGGGTGCGCTGAAGGCGCCGAACAGGTCGAAGTCGCCGATGAGGCCGAAGTCGGGGGCGTCGACGAGGTTGTCCGGCCAGGAAGGCGTGGTCAGGCCCCAGGACTTGATGTCGGCGAGGGAGTTGATCACGATCGCCAGCGCGGTCATGGTGACGATGCTGATCAGGATGGCGCCCTTGACCTTGCGGGCGAGCAGTCCGATCGTCAGCAGCACGCCGAGGCAGAAGACGAGCATCGGCCAGCCTGCGAGGGTGCCGGTGCCGCCCAGCTGAACGGGGACGGTGGTGTTGGCGGCGTCCGGGATGCGGCTGACGAACCCGGCGTCGACGAAGCCGATGAAGGCGATGAACAGGCCGATGCCGACGCTGATCGCCTGCTTGAGCGGCTGGGGTATGGCGTGCATGACGGCCTCGCGCAGACCGGTCACCACCAGCACGCAGATCAGCAGGCCTTCGAGGACGATCAGGCCCATCGCGTCGTCCCAGCTCATCAGTGGGGCGATCTGGAAAGCGACGACGGCGTTCAGGCCGAGTCCGGCGGCGAGCGCCAGGGGCAGGTTGCCGCCGACGCCCATGATGATCGTCATGACCGCGGCCACCAGGGCGGTGGCGGTGGTGAGCTGGACGGCGTCCAGCTGGTGCCCGAACTTGTCCTTCGCGCTGCCCAGGATGATGGGATTCAGGACAAGGATGTAGGCCATCGTGAAGAACGTGGCGAAGCCGCCGCGTATCTCACGGCCGAAGGTGGACCCCCGCTCGGAGATCTTGAAGAACCGGTCGACGCTGTTCGGCGCCGGTGGCGCGGCGTCGGACCGGTCGGCCACCTTCTGCGATTCGGACATGGCGCGTGCTCCTTGATGCCGGGGTGATCGGGTGCGGGTGCTGGCTGGATTTTCGTCGCGTTGAACCACGTTCAGGTGTTCTTCGTGTTACGAAATCGAAGTCCGGCCTGCCATACGACGTTCGAAGCTCCGTACGAACCATCCGACGATCGCTGCTACGCTTCCCGATCTCGTCCGGGCCTCCCCCGGATGATCACATGTCATCTACATGACAGCCGCAGGGTGCTCCGGCCGGGTGCGCCCGTAGCCACTGCGAGGAGAGGTCGCCCGTGGGCACAGTCGTCGACGACGCCGCCTCCGTGGAGTTCCACGCCTTCTTCGAGCGCCACTACGCCGAACTGTCGCGCCTCGCCCATCTGTTGACGGGCGAGGCGGACACCGCCGACGATCTGGCGGCGGACGCGTTGCTGGCGCTGTGGCACCGCTGGGACCGGGTGCGCGCGGCCGACCGTCCGGCCGCGTATGCACGCGGTGTCGTCGCCAACCTGGCCCGGACCCGCATCCGCAGCGCGGTGCGCGAGCGGCGGCGCATCGCCTTGTTCTGGTCGCAGCGCGAGGAGAACACCGAGAACCCGGACGTCGCGGGTGTGGTCGACGTGCGGGAGGCGTTGCGCAGGCTGCCGTTCCGCAAGCGGGCCTGCGTGGTGCTGCGGCACGCGTTCGATCTGTCGGAGAAGGACACGGCGCTGGCGCTGGGGGTGTCGGTCGGTACGGTGAAGAGCCAGACCTCCAAGGGAATGGCCGAACTCCAGCGGCTGCTGGGGACGCAGGGGGTGCCGCAGCGGATGCACGCGGCGCTGGGCACTCCTCGCTGCTCGCCCGCCGTGGAGCGCGTGCCCACCGGCGAGGGCGGAGGGAGGGGCCGATGAGCATGCGGCGGGGCGTGCATGAGGAGGTGCGTTCGCGACTGCACGAGGAGGTGCGTTCGCGACTGCACGAGGCGGCCGGGGCACACGAGCCCGACCGGGAGCGCATGCTGGCCCGGGTCGAGCGCGGCATGGCCGGTCCGGTCGCCTCCGGCCACGGGGCCACGCGTGCGCCGGTGTTCGGCTGGATGCGGGTGGCCGGTGCGACGGCCGCGGTCGCCGGTGTGCTGGCGGTGGGCGGTTACGCGGTGGCGTCCGCGGTGCAGGACGAGGCCGCCCCGCGGCAGCGGGAGGTCGCGACGTCACCGACCCCCACCCCGTCCCCGGAGGCGACGAGCCGTCCGACCGGAGCGGACCGTCCTCGGTGGCGGCGGGCGGCCGCTCGGTGGCCGGGGCGCTCGGCTTCCTCGACGGCGGCGGGCCGGACTCGCGGCGCTCGGGCGACC
>NZ_JAIGQA010000010.1:0-83779 GCF_019733245.1 Streptomyces sp. WAC04114 | reverse complement strand
CCTGAGGGGTCTGGGGTGTGTGGGTGCCCTGGTGTTCGGCCAGTGCGCGGGGGGTCTTGAGCAGGAAGACGTCCCTGGGTGCGATGTTCAGGCCGAGGGCGCGGGCCCTGTTCACGACCGTGATGGCGATGATGCTGTCGCCTCCGGCGCGGAAGAAGTCGGTGTCGGCGGTTACGTCTGAACCGGGCAGTGTCTCTGTGAAGATCTCGGTGAGTGCGGCTACCGCGGTGGTTTCGTCTGCGGGTGCGTGAGGGCTGGTCGCGCAGTTCCCCGCGCCCCTGAGGGCGCGCTCCACCAGCGCCTTTCGATCCAACTTGCCGTTTACCGTCAGCGGCAGGGCATCCGTCGTGAGAATCCTGCCCGGGATCATGTGAACGGGCAGCTTCTCCGCCAACCGGCCCTCGAAATCACCCGGCACGCTGCCCACCACGTGCGCCACCAGGTGATCCCCGGTGTCCGCCACCGTCACCGCCACGTCCGTCACGCCGTCGAGGGCCCTGATCGCGGACTCCACCTCGCCCAACTCGATGCGGAAGCCCTTGAGCTGGACCTGGTCGTCGGCGCGGCCGGTGAAGACCAGTTCGCCGTCGAGGGTGCGGATCGCGAGGTCGCCCGTGTGGTACATGCGGGAGCCGTCGGCCGTGAACGGGTTCGCGACGAAACGGCCCGCGGTGAGCCCGGGGCGGCCCAGGTAGCCGAGGGACACCTGGTCGCCTGCGACGTAGATGGCGCCCTCGCGGCCCGGCGGCACCGCGCGGAGCCGGTCGTCGAGCAGGTAGGTGACCAGGCCGGGGATCGGACCGCCGATGGGGCTGACGTCGTCGCCGGGGCCGAAGTCGGCGTCGGTCAGCACCCGGTGGGTGACGTGGACGGTGGTCTCGGTGATGCCGTACATGTTGACCAGCTCGGGGGCGGCCGTGCCGTGCCGTTCGACCCAGCCGCGCAGCCGTCCGAGGTCCAGTGCCTCGCCGCCGAAGATGATCCGGCGCAGTGCGGGCAGCGGTTCGCCGGCGAGCCGGTCGGCCTCGATGAACTGGTAGAAGGCGGACGGGGTCTGGTTGAGCACGGTCACGCCGCGCTCGCGGACCAGGCGGTGGAAGTCGACCGGGGAGCGTGTCAGGCCGTACTCGGGCACCAGCAGCTCACCGCCGTGCGCCAGCGCGCCCCACAACTCCCAGACGGCGAAGTCGAAGGAGAAGGAGTGGAACTGCACCCAGACGTCCCCCGGGCCGAAATCCATGTCCGGCCTGGTGTTGGCGAGCAGCGAGACCACGCTGGAGTGCGGGACGACGACGCCCTTGGGGCGGCCCGTGGACCCCGAGGTGTAGATCACGTAGGCGGGGGTGCGCCAGTCGGGCTCGGGGGCGGGTTCCGTGCGGGCGGCCGGGGGCTCTTCGCCCTGGACCAGCACCCGGGCCGGCACCCCCGCCCGGGCCAGCAGGTCCGTGAAGCGGTCGCGCCGGTCCCGGTCCACGAGGACGACCTGCGGGGCCGCGTCGGCGAGGATGTACTCCAGCCGCTCGTCCGGGTAGGCGAGGTCGAGGGGGACGTACGCGCCGCCCGCGCCGACGATCGCGACCAGGGCGACGACCTGTTCCAGGGAGCGGGGGACGGCGACGGCGACGCGCTTGCCCGGGCCGACGCCTGCCGCGCGCAGGGCGGAGGCGAGGTCGTTCTTGGCGTCGGACAGTTCGCCGTAGGTCAGGGAGCGGGTGGCGCCGTCGAGGCCGCACTGGGTGACGGCGGTGGCCGCCGGGTCGCGCCGGGCCGCGGTGTCGAACAGTCCGCCCAGGGTGGTCGGGGTGAGGGGGGCGGGACGTCGTCCGGCTCCCGTCGCCAGGTCGTCGACCGGGGTGTCCGGGTGCGCGAGCAGGCCGGTCAAGGTCCGGTTGAAGGTGTGCAGGATCCCGCGGGCGGCCGTCTCGCGCAGGAGTTCGCCGTCGTAGATGAGGTTGAAGCGCGGACGGCCGTCGGGGGCGCGCTCGATCACGAGGGTCAGCGGGTAGTGCGGGGCTCCCTCGTTGACGAGGGCCGTGATGGTCAGCGTGTCGCCGGGGGTCCGCAGCGCGGTCAGGTCGGTGGCCACGTCGAACACCACGAGTGTGTCGAAGAGGGAACCGGCGCCGGCCTGGCGGCCGATGCGTACCAGGGAGACGTGCTGGTGCGGCAGGACCGTGCTCTGGTGGTCACGCACCGAGGCGAGCAGGTCGGCGGCGGTGGCGTCGGGGGCCCAACGGGCGCGTACGGGGATGGTGTTGATGAAGAGGCCCACCATGTCGCCGATGCCGGGCACCTCGGCGTCGCGGCCGGAGACCGTGGAGCCGAAGACCACGTCCCGGCCCTGGAGGAGGCCGCCGAGGGTGACGGCCCAGGCGCTGTGCACGGCGACGCTCAGCGGCACTCCGGCCTCGCGGACGGCGGTGTCGATGTCGCCCTCGGGTTCCACGGAGGTGTCGGCGAACCGGTCGGAGGGGGTGTGCCCCTCGGCGACCAGCGACGGGCCGGGCAGATCGGCGAGTTCCTCGCGCCAGACGCGGTCGCTCTCGTCGGCGTCGCGCCCCGCGAGCCAGTGCACGTAGTCGGCGAAGCCGCCGATCGGGTGGACGGTGCCGGGCGCGTGGTACTCGGCGAGCAGCGCGCGGAGCATCGGCGGCACGGACCAGCCGTCGGCGATGATGTGGTGCACGGTCTGTACCAGGACGTTCCGGCCGGAGCCGGTGCGGATGAGCGTGTACCGCATGAGGGGGCCGGTGGCCAGGTCGAAGCCGGCGCGGCGGTCCCGTTCGGCGAGGTCGCGTATCTCCTCGTCGGTGATGCCGGGGCGGTCCAGGGTGGTGAACGGGGCCCCGACGCCGCTCTCCAGGACGGAGACCACGCGGCCGTCGGCCAGGGCCGTGAAGCGGGCGGCCAGGTTCGGGAAGAGGGTGAGCATGCGGGTGGCCGCCGCTGAGAGCCGGCCGGCGTCCACGTCGCCGTCCAGGGTGAGCAGTTGCTGCTCGACGTAGGCGCCCGCGGAGTCGTCGTCGAAGACCGAGTGGAAGTAGAGGCCTTCCTGGAGCGGGGTCAGCGGCAGGACGTCCCGCAGCGCAGGGCCGTCCAGGGCGTCGACGTCGGCCTGGGTGAGCGGTACGAGGGGGAAGTCGCTGGGCGAGTGGCCGCCCTGGTCGAGCGCGGCGAGTCCGGTCAGGGCCGTGCGGAAGTAGCCGCCGAGTGCCGTGATGTCGGCGTCGGTGAACAGGCCGTCGGGCCAGGAGACGGTGGTGACGAGTTCGTAGGCGCCACAGGCGTCGGGTTCGGCGATCGCGTTGAACTCCAGGGCGCGCGGCAGGCGCATCCGGGGGTCGCGCCTCTCGCCCAGCTGGCCGGTGGTGCCCGCGAGTTGCCAGTCGCCGGGGGCCCCGGCGGCGAAGCGGCCGAGGTAGTTGAAGAGCACCTGGGGTGCGGGGGCGTCGAACTCGCTGTGGGTGAGGTAGCGCAGGGCGCCGTAGGAGACGCCGTTGTCGGGGACCCGGGCGAGGTCCTCCTTGACGGCCTTGAGGGCGGCGGTCAGGTACTCGGGGGTGGTGAAGTCGGTTGCCGTGCCGGGGTCGACGGTCACGGGGAAGAGGGTGGTGAACCAGCCCACGGTCCGTGACAGTTCCGGCTCGAAGCCGGCGGAGCCCGCGACGAACTGTCCCTCGCGGCCGTGGCCTTCGAGTTCGATGTGGGCGAAGGTCTGGTCCTGGCCCAGGTCGCGGCGGTGCCGGGCGAGGGCGACGGCGAGTGCGGTGAGCAGGACGTCGTTGACGCCGGCGTGGAACTTCGCGGGGATCTCGTTCAGCAGGGCGGCCGTGACGTCGGGGCCGACCGTGACGGTCCGCAGGCGTTCGTTCGCGACGGTGTCGGTCGCGGCGAGGGCGCGGCGGGCCAGCGGCCGGTCCTCGCCGGGCAGCGGTCGCCGGTAGTAGGAGCCGTCGGCGTCGAACGCGGCGCGTTCCAGCAGCTGGGTCCAGCGCCGGAACGACGTTCCCACCGGCGGGAGTTCGACGGGCCGGCCATCGCGGAGCTGCCGCCAGGCGGTGGCCAGGTCCTCCATCAGGACGCGCCAGGAGACGCCGTCGACGATCACATGGTGGGCGACGAGGACGAGTTGGCGTGCCTCGGGGCGCCAGACGGCGCGGAGCATCACGCCGCCGGTCGGATCCAGCGCGTCGGTGGCGAGGGCGACGCAGTACTCGAGCGGCCGGTCGCTGAGCTGCCAGCAGGGCTCGGCCCGGTCCGCGTCGGGGATGTCGAAGCTCCAGCGGCTGCCGCGCACCAGCTTGGCGCGAAGCATGTCGTGCCGGGTGACGAGGGCGGCGAGGATCGCGTCGAGGGCGTCGGCGGTCAGGTCCGCCGGTGTGTTCAGGACGACCGACTGGACGAAGCCGTCGACGGCGTCCGTGGTCTCGCCGAGCCACTGCACGATGGGCGAGCCCACGACGGTGCCGGTGGCCACATCGGCGTGGTCGACGGTGGAGACGTCCTCACGGCCGGCGACCGCGGCCAGCGCGCCCACCGTGCCGTGGGTGAAGATCTGCCGTGCCGTGACGTGCAGGCCCCGCTCGCGCAGCGCGCTCAGCAGGGAGATCGCGAGGATGCTGTCGCCGCCGAGCTGGAAGAAGTCCTGGTCGACTCCGACCTCTTCGAGGCGCAGCACCTCCGCGACGGCGGCGCACACCGCGCGCTCGTCGTCGGTGGTGGGGCGCACGAGCGGGCCCGCCTGGGTCGTGGGCTCGGGCAGCGCGGTGCGGTCGAGCTTGCCGTTGGCGGTGAGCGGGAACTCCTCCATGACGACGATGTGGGCGGGCACCATGTACTCGACCATGTGCGCGTCGGCCCACGCCTTGACCTCGTCGGCCCGCAGGCCGGCGCTGCCGGAGGCGGGTATGACGTAGCCGATCAGGTAGGTGCCGCCCGCCGCGTTCTTCTTCGCGACGACGCAGGTGTGCCGGACCCCGGGGTGTTCGGCGAGGCCGACCTCGACGTCCTCGATCTCCAGCCGCATGCCGCGGATCTTGATCTGGTTGTCGGCGCGGCCGAGGAAGTCCAGGGATCCGTCGGGGGCGAAGCGGGCGAGGTCGCCGGTGCGGTAGAGGCGGGAGCCGTCGCCGGCGAAGGGGTTGGCGACGAAGCGGGAGGCGGTCAGGGCCGGTGCGTTGACGTAGCCGCGTCCCAGGAGGAAGCCGCCGACGTAGAGTTCGCCGCCGACGCCGACCGGGACCGGGCGCAGTTCGTCGTCCAGGACGTAGAGCTGGGTGTTGGGGTTGGCCTTGCCGATGGATGTCGACAGGCGTTCCGCGGCGCCCCGGTAGATGACGTGCGAGACGCCGATGGTCGTCTCGGCGGGGCCGTAGCCGTGGTACATGGGGATGTTGTCGAGCTTGGTGCGGAACCGCTCGTACAGCTCGGGGGTGAGCACTTCCCCGCCGCACCACACGTGCCGCAGGCTGTCCAGGCGGCCGGAGTCGCCGGCCATCTCCAGCAGCACGTCCAGCATGGACGACACCAGGTAGGTGAAGGTGACGCGCTGTTCGGCGATGACGCTCAGCAGGTGGTGGGGGTCGCGTTCGCCGCCGGGCCGCAGGACGACGAGCCGGCCGCCGCAGACCAGCGGCAGGAAGATCTCGTTGATGGAGATGTCGAACGACAGCGGCGCCTTGAACAGCGAGGCGTCGTCGTGCCCGAAGCCGAGGATCTCGTTCACCTGCCACAACAGGCGCTCGCTGATCGCCTCGTGGCGGATCATCGCGCCCTTGGGCCGCCCGGTCGAACCGGACGTGAAGATCACGTAGGCCAGCGCGTCGCCGAGGACGGTGACGCCGGTCCCGTCCTTCGGGTACGCGTCGTACCGCCAGTCGCCGAGGTCGACGGCCACGGCGTCCGGTTCGGCCGGGTCGTGCTCGCCCGAGGCGTTCAGCTGCACGACGACCCGGGCGTCCTCGATGACGACGGTACGGCGCGCCGCGGGCCACTGCGGATCGAGCGGCACGAAGGCGCACCCGGCCTGGAGCACGGCGAGCAGCCCGACGACCATGTCGGCGGAGCGGCTCAGGGAGATGCCGACGACCTGTTCGGAGCCGAGCCCGCGCCCGAGCAGGTGGTGCGCCAACTGGCTGGAGTGTTTGGCGACTTGGCGGTAGGTCAGTGACCGGTGCTCGTCGACGACGGCCACGGCGTCCGGCCGGGCACTCGCCTGGGCGCGGAACATCTCCACGATGGTGGGGCGGTCCCGGTCGGCCCGGTTGTCGTTCCACTCGGCCAGGGTGCGCAGCCTCGCCGCCACGCTGGAGGGGCCGACGGTGCCGAGCGGCCGGTCCGGGAAGTCGGCCAGGTCGTCCAGCGCGAGCTGTGCGTCCTCGGGTGTGACGCCGTCGGGGAGGGTGATGCCGAGACCGTCCGGGGAGATCTCCCAACCGGCGGGCGCCGCACCGCCGTTGTCGACCCAGCCGAGCACGTCGGCGAAGAGCGTGCCGGGGGTGAGGTCGATGCCCTCGGGGCTGCGGCCCGTCGCCCAGTACGACAGGCCGATGGCGCAGGCCTCGGTGATGGTTCTGTCCGGGTAGTCGCCGATCCGCCGGCGCACATCGGCCAGGCGCGTGGGGGAAAGCAGTGCGAGACGAGCGCGCGGTTCCATCATCGAAGACTCAGCGTCCCTTCCAGAATGTGGAGTTAGGCTAACCTAAATTAGGGTTACCTAACTACCCTCTCGCCAGGCCCGCCACAGTCGCGCGTACCGGCCGCCCAGAGCCACCAGTTCCTCGTGCGTCCCCTGCTCCACGACGCGTCCCGCGTCGAGCACGGCGATCCGGTCCGCCGCCATCGCCTGGGTCAGCCGGTGCGCCACGAACAGCGTGGTCCGGCCCGCGCACGCGGCCAGCACGGCCCGCTCCAGTTCGGCGGCGCCCTCGCTGCCGGCCTCGGCGGTCGACTCGTCGAGCACCACCACCGGCGCCCGGCCCAGCACCAGCCGCGCCAGAGCGATCTGGGCGACCTTGGTGACGTCCAGACGCTCACCGCCCTCACCGACCGGGGTGTGCAGCCCGTCGGGCAGCGCCGCGACCCAGCCCTCGGCGCCGACGGTGCGCAGCGCGTCCAGCAGCTCGGTGTCGGTGGCCCCCGGGGCGGACAGCCGCAGGTCGTCGGCGAGCGGGCCGGAGAAGACGTGCGTCTCCTGCGTCAGGATGCTCACCAGGGCCCGCGCCCCGGCCTCGTCCAGGTCGGCGAGATCGGTCGTGCCGATGCGCACCGACCCGGCCTCTGGGGTGCCGATGCCGGCGATCAGCGCGGCCAGCGTCGTCTTGCCCGCCCCCGTGGCGCCCACCAGGGCGAGCGACCCACCGGACGGGATCGTCAGGTCGACGTCCCGCAACACCGGTTCCTCGGTGTCCGGGTAACGGAACGTCAGCCCCTGGACCGTCACCGGGTACGCCCCGGCCCCGGCCGCCGTGACGGACTCGTCGCCGACCAGCCGCTCCTCGGCGGACTCCCCCAGCACCCCGACCAGGCGGGTCAGGCTCGCACCCGACTTCTGCGCCTCGTCGAAGGTGAACATGATGGCGCCGAGCGGGGTGAAGAGCCGGTGGAACAGCAGCGGGGCCGCCGACACCTCGCCCAGGGTGGCCGCGTCGGCCTCCAGCAGGGCGTACCCGACGACGAGGATCAGGACCAGGCCGATGAACTCGGCGCGGTTCTCCCGGCCCACGAACCGGCCGAAGAACCGGAACACCTCGATACCGAGTTCGCGCACCCGCCACGACTCGGTGGTGACCTTCTCACGGAAGGCGCCCTCCAGGCGGTACGCCCGGACGGTGTCGATGCCGTTCAGGCCGCTGATGAACGCCTGGGCGCGGTTGGCCTGCGCCACGCGCTGCTTGCGGTAGAGCGGGGCGGACCGGGGCAGGTACCAGCGCAGCGCCAGCGCGTACGCCGGCAGCGCGCCGGCGCCGGCCAGGCCGAGCCGCCAGTCGAGGCCGAACATGCCGAGGGTCGCGATGACGACCAGGACGCCCGCCGAGAACACCGTGGGGACAGCCGTGCGGATGCCCTTGGAGATGACGGCGACGTCGTCGCCGACCCGGGAGAGCACGTCTCCCCGGCCGACCTGCTCGATCCGGGTGCTCGGCATGCCGAGCACGGCGCGGACGGCGCCCTCGCGCAGTCGCGCGAGCAGATCCGCGCCCAGCCGTCCGATCAGGTAGGTCGACACCGCGGTGGCCGCCGCACCGAGCAGCGCGGCGGCACCGATCAGGACCCCGATCGTGACCAGGATCGAACGGTCCTCGCCCCCGACGACCCCGTCGACCACCCGGCCGAGCAGGAGCACCGGGAGCACTTGGAGCGCCGCCCCCGCGACCGTGGTGAGCACGGTCGCGGCGGTCAGGCCGGGCATCGCGCGGCAGTGGTCCGCGACCCATCGGGCGGCCTCGCGGCCGGTCGTCGTGCGCAGGGTCGCCGGGGCGACGCGCGTGTCGGTGGTGCTCACTTCCCTACTCGACCGACTTGACGAGCTCGTCGATCGCGTACGGCATGGACAGCAGGGTGCCCTGGGAGATGGCCGCGCCGACCGCGGGTCCCTCGCTGTCGAGCAGGTAGGACACGTTGCCCTTCTTGACCGCGTCGAGGTTGGCGAACAGCTTGAACTTCTTGAGCGCCTCGGTGTCGGCCTTGTCGTTGATGACGAAGATGTGATCGACGTCGACGAGGTCGATGCGCTCGGGCGAGAGCGTGGTGTAGAAGTTGCCGCCCGCGACCTTGTCGATCTCGGTCTGGTACGTGTAGCCGATGCCCGTGACGAGCCGGCCGCGCACGTCGGTGGAGGTGAAGGGAGCCACCGAGTCCTTGTACCAGGACAGGGCGACCGCGGTCTCCTTGCCGAGCTCGGGGTGGTCCTTCTTGGCCGTGTCCAGCCGGCCCTGGATGTCGTCGACCATCTTCTGGCCCTCGTCGGCCTGGCCGAGGGCCTTGGCGATGTGCAGGGCGTTGTCCTGCCAGGGAGCGCTGAAGGGCTCCTTCTCGCCCTTGGTGCGGGCCACCGTGGGGGCGATCTTGGAGAGCTTGTCGTAGGCGGCCTGGTCGATCTCGGAGTACACCGCGACGATCAGGTCGGGGCGAAGGGCCGCGATCTTCTCGTAGTTGGGGCCGGAGTCGCCGTTCTTCATGACGACCTCGGGCTTGGTGTCGCCCCACTTGTCCTTCACCCAGGGCCACTGGGTGTTGATGTCGGGGCTCTTGCCGGGCGGGTTCGGGTACTGGTCGACCATGCCGACGGGCTTGATGCCGAAGGCCAGGACGGTCTGGTCGTCGGTGTAGCCGACGGAGACGACGCGCTGGGGCGCCTTCTTCACCGTGGTGGACCCGAACGCGTGCTCCACGGTGACGGGGAAGTCACCGGCGGCTGCGGCCTGAGTGCCCTCGCCCTTGTCGTCCGCCGAGTCCGTCGAGCCGGAACCGCATCCCGCGAGGAGACCGACGCCGAGGGTGGCCGCGGACAGTATGGCCGCCAGCCGCCGCCAGGGCTTCCCGGGCGTCGTTCGATGGAGGAGCATCCAAATCCCCTTGCTTTCGCGCTAGTTCGCTGCACCCTCGCCTAAGGGCAGGCAAACCTTATCGCGAGGGAATGAGGTTAGCCTAGCCTTACTAACACTCCGCTGCCGGGATGTGACCGGGCAGCACATGGGTCCGCCCGATCGGCACGATGAGTGGCCGGTCGCCGACCGGGTCGTCGATCACCCGGGCTTTCAACCCGAAGGCCTCGTCCAGCAGTTCGGCGGTGATGACGTCCCGCGGATGCCCCTGCGCCAGGACCGACCCCTCGCGCATCACCACGAGGTTGTCGCTGTAGCGCGTGGCCAGGTTGAGGTCGTGCAGCACCATCACGACGGTGCAGCCCGACTCGTGCAGGTCGTCCACGAGGTCCAGCACGTCCACGGCATGTGCCAGGTCCAGATAGGTCGTCGGCTCGTCCAGCAGCAGCAGATCGGTGCCCTGGGCCAGGGTCATGGAGATCCAGACGCGCTGGCGCTGCCCGCCGGACAGCGCGTCGACCGGGCGATCGGCCAGGTCGGACACGCCCGTCATGGCCAGGGCGCGCTCCACCACCTCGGCGTCGTCGGAGGACCACTGCCGCAGCCAGCTCTGGTGCGGATGGCGGCCCCTGGCGACCAGGTCGGCCACGGTCAGCCCCTCCGGCGCGACCGGCGCCTGCGGCAGCAGGCCGAGCTTCTTCGCCACGTCCCGCGTCCGGAGGCGGCCGATGTCCTCGCCGTCCAGGACGACCGCCCCCTTGGCCGGCTTGAGCAGCCGCGACAGCGTCTTCAACAGGGTTGACTTCCCACAGCCGTTGGGGCCGATGATCGTGGTGATCACGCCGGGCGGTATCGCCACGTCGAGCTCGTCGATGACGACCCGGCCGCCGTAGCCGACCGTGACGCCTCGGGCTGCGAGCCTCGAAGTGCCTTCGGCCGCAGGCTCGGTGACGGACTGTGCGACCACTGGCCCCCCCTTGCTTAGGTTCACCTGACTCTTGTACATCTACCGCAGGTTCGCCCGCACCAGCAGATAGACGAGGAAGGGCCCCCCGATCGCGGCGGTGACCACGCCGACCGGGAGCGAGACCGGCAGCGCCGTGCGCGCCACGAGGTCGGAGCCGATCAGCAGCAGCGCGCCCACCAGGCCCGAGGCCACCATCGGCGGTGTGGGGCAGCGCGCCAGACGCATCGCCACCTGCGGCGCCACCAGCGCGACGAACGGCACCGGGCCCGCCGCGCTCACCGCCACACCGGCCAGCAGCACCGCGCACAGCAGCAGCACCGCCCGCACCCTCGTGTACCGGACGCCCAGCCCCGCGGCCACCTCGTCGCCGAAGTGCATCGGCCTGAACTGGAAGGCGACGCAGGCGACCACGAGCAGGAGGACGAGCCCGCCCCACAGGGCCGTCCAGACCTCGCCCCACGAGCGGTCCTCCAGCGAGCCGACCAGCCACGCCTGGGCCCGGGCCACGTCCCGGATGTCGGCCGTGACGAGCAGCCAGGTGGTGATGGCCTCCATCACGGCGCTCACCGAGATGCCGATGAGGATGAGCCGGAAGCCGTCGACCCCGCGCCGCCACGCCAGGAAGTACACCAGCAGGCCCGTGCCGAGCCCGCCCGCGAGTGCCGCGGCCGACAGTCCCACGGAGTTGACGATCGCCGCGGCGGTCCCGCCCGAGACGGTCACCAGGAACACCGCGACCGCGCTGGCGCCCGAGGTGATGCCCAGGACGTCCGGGCTGGCCAGCGGGTTGCGGGCGATGGACTGGGTGATCGCCCCGGACACCCCGAGCGCGACGCCCACGACGAGCCCGGCCAGGGCGCGCGGCATCCGCAGGTCCATGATGATGAACCGGTCGACCTGCTCGCCCCGCCCGAAGAGCGTGGCGAGCACCTGCGGGAGGCCGATGGGGAAGTCCCCGACCGCGATGGAGACGCAGAACACCAGGAAGGCCGCCGCCGCGAGCAGCAGCGTGACGCCCAGCAGCCAGGGCCGCCAGACGAACGACACCCGGCCGAGCCGCACACCCGGCGGCAGCGACGGTTTCACCTCGGTCACGTTCATGCGCTCCTGAACTTTCCGCGCCACACGAGGACCGCGAAGAAGGGGGCGCCGAGCAGCGCCACGAGGACACCGGCGTCCAACTCGCCCGGCCGCACCACCAGTCGGCCGACGATGTCGCAGAGCAGCAGGACGACGGCCCCGAGCAGCCCGGCGTACGGCACGAGCCATCGGTAGTCCGGGCCGGTCAGGTACCGGGCCACGTGGGCCACCATGAGGCCGAGGAAGGCGATGGGCCCGCACGCGGCCGTCGCGGCTCCCGCCAGCAGGGTGATGGCGGTGATGCCGACGGTCCGGCTCAGCGCGATGTTCACGCCCAGGCCCCTGGCCACGTCGTCGCCCAGGTTGAGCAGGTTGAGCGAGGGCAGCGTGGTCAGGGCCGGCACCAGCCCGGCGCCGATGAACGCGGTCACCGGCCAGATGACGTCGAAGCCGACCCCGGCGAGGGAGCCGGCGTTCCAGAACCGCAGCGCGTTCAGTGACGCCTGGTTCGACAGCGCGACCGCCGTGGTCATCGCCATGAGGAAGACGGTGATGCCCTGTCCGGCCAGGGCGAGCGTCAACGGGTTGCCGGCCCCCCGGCCGATGCTCGCGAGACCGAAGACCACGACACCGGCGACCGCCGCGCCCAGGAAGGCGAACCAGACGTACTGGAACGGGTCGGAGAACCCGAACACGGCGATCACCGACACCACGGCGAACGAGGCGCCGGTGTTCACGCCCAACAGGCCCGTGTCGGCGATCGGGTTGCGCGTGTACCCCTGGATGAGCGCACCGCCGACACCCAGGGCGATGCCCGCCACGATCCCGAGGACCGTGCGGGGCACCCGTACGGTCTCCACGATGAGCCGGATCTCGGTGAGCCGCCGGTCGGACTCCGGCCCGGCGAACAGCCCGTGCCACACCTCGGTGGGAGTCAGCGCGCGTGCCCCGACGGCCAGCGACAGCACCGTGGCGATCGCCAGGAACGCCACGAGAATGCCCAGACCCATGACCCGACGCCGACGGGCCGGTGATGAGCCTCTGGTCGCGGGGCGCTCCACTGCAGCAGTCGTGCCCATGTCGACGTACGTTATCCCTTGTGCGGTGGGCGACTTGACCGGACGACGCCTTGCGGCTTAACGGGCGGCGCTGCCGGTGCCGTCGGCGAGCGTGCGCGGCTGGTCCGCGGGCTCGGCCACGCGGCCGAGGAGCGAGTCCAGGATCTCGCCCACCCTGATGGCGGTGTTGGAGAGCAGCGACGAGGTGATGCCGTGCGTGTGCTCCGTGCCGCCCTGGAGGTAGATGCCGCAGTGCAGGGTGGGGTCGGTCGCGATGCTCCAGTCGCGCTCCACGCGGACCCGGCCCTCGTCGTCGCGCAGGCAGCGGTCGGCGACCTCGCCGAGCAGGCTCGTGGGGTCGACGGGGCTGTAGCCGGTGGCGAAGACCACGACGTCCGCTTCGAGGTCGGTATCCTCGCCGGTGACGAGGGACGTGACCGTGGCGCGGACGCTCGACGGCGACTCCTTGACGCCGGTGAGGCGGGAGACGTTGAGGAACCGCAGACGCTCGGTGCCGAGGACCTTCTCCTGGTACGACTGGCGGTAGAGGTCGTCGATCAGGTCGATGTCCACCACGGAGTAGTTGGTGTTGCCGTGGTAGTCCATCAGCCGGCGCTTGACGTCCTCGGGGGCGGCGAAGTACTCGTCGACGGCCTGGGGGTCGAAGATCCGGTTGGCGAAGCTGCTGTCGTCGGCGGGGCTGTAGCCGTACCGGGAGAAGACGGCGCAGACCTCGGCCTCGGGGAAGCGGCGGTGCAGGTAGGCCACGTTCTCGGCGGCGCTCTGCCCAGCGCCCACGACGACGAACCGGGAGGGCGAGGTGCCCTCCAACTCGTCTACTTTGGCGAGCAGTTCTGAATTGTGCCAGACGCGTTCGCCGCGTTCCACGCCTTCCGGCATCAGGGGGCGCAGGCCGGTGCCGATGACGAGGTTGCGGGCCCGGTGGACCTCCAGGCCGCCGCCCGAGCGGACGGTCACCTCCAGGTGGTCCACCACGCCGTCCCGGGTGACGGGCGCGACGCCGACGACCTCGTGGCCATAGGAGACCATGTCGTCGACCTGGGCCGCGGCCCACTCGAAGTAGTCGTGGAACTCCACGCGCAGCGGGAACAGGTTCTTGTGGTTGATGAAGTCGATCAGCCGGCCCTTGCTCTGCAGGTAGCAGAGGAAGCTGTACTCACTGGCCGGGTTCCGCAGCGTCACCAGGTCCTTGAGGAAGGAGACCTGCATGGTGGCGTCGTCGATGAGCATGCCGCGGTGCCAGCCGAAGCGAGGCTGCTGCTCGAAGAAGTGAGCGGTGACCGCCTCCTGCCTGCCGACGCCGTTGTTGTGCTCGCGGAGCGCGATGGCCATGGCCACATTGGACGGCCCGAAGCCGATACCGATCAGGTCGTGGACCGGTGGTGCGTCACCGGGAAGAACCTGCGACATGTCACTCCCATCGTGCGGGGCAGCCGCGTGTCAGGTGTGGAGGGAAGGAAAGGCGGGCATGCCAACGAGGCGGCACGCCAAAGAACTTAGGTGAGCCTAAGCTAAACAAGTTGAGGTGTCGACAGGGCAAAACGGACACCGACCCGATCGGACTCCGTCAACTGGGCGATCTCGCCGACCCGTTGCGAACTAAGGTAAGCCTTGCTTTACTTGCGTCGGCCACTGTCTTGCTCTGAGGAGGAACCCCATGCGGGTCGTCATGTTCGGTTACCAGACCTGGGGGCACCGCACCCTGCAAGCCCTCCTGGAGTCCGAGCACGACGTCGTGCTGGTCGTGACCCACCCCAAGAGCGAGCACGCCTACGAGAAGATCTGGAGCGACTCGGTCGCCGACCTCGCCGAGGAGCACGGCGTGCCGGTGCTGATCCGCAACCGCCCGGACGACGAGGAGCTGTTCGAGCGCCTCAAGGAGGCCGACCCGGACATCATCGTGGCCAACAACTGGCGCACCTGGATCCCCCCGCGCATCTTCGGCCTGCCGCGCCACGGCACGCTGAACGTGCACGACTCCCTGCTGCCGAAGTACGCCGGGTTCTCCCCGCTGATCTGGGCGCTCATCAACGGCGAGCCCGAAGTGGGCGTCACGGCGCACATGATGAACGACGAGCTCGACGCAGGAGACATCGTCCGGCAGGAGGCGGTGCCGGTCGGGCCGACGGACACGGCGACCGACCTCTTCCACAAGACCGTCGACCTCATCGCCCCGGTCACCATCGGCGCGCTCGGTCTGATCGCCGCCGGCCGGACCGAGTTCACGAAGCAGGACCGCTCCCAGGCGTCCTTCTTCCACAAGCGCGCCGACGAGGACAGCCGCATCGACTGGAGCTGGCCGGCCGAGGACCTGGAGCGCCTGGTGCGCGCCCAGTCCGAGCCGTACCCGAGCGCCTACACCTTCCACCGGGGCAGGCGGCTCGACGTCCTGGCCTCGTTCGTCTCCGAGGGCCGCTACGGCGGCACGCCCGGCCGCATCTTCTACCGTGAGGGCGACGGCGTGGTGATCGTCGCCGGCGCCGACGCCCGCACCGGACGCAACCGCGGTCTCGCCATCACGCGGGTACGCACCGAGGACGGCCGGGAGTTGCCCGCGGCCGAGTACTTCACCTCCATGGGCGGCTACCTCACCGACCGCCCCTGACGTGCCGGCCCCGGTACGGTCCCGGGGCCGGCCGGCATCGCCGCCGCGCGGACCCGGTCCGCGCGGCGGCGGTCACGCGCGCTACCCCGCCTCCACTCCCAAGTGACGCATCTTCGACCGGCGTTCACAGCGCGGGCACAGCCGGGCTACCGTTCACACATGACCCCGCCCAGCGTGCTGAACCTCAGCGCGTACCTGATGTACGCGACGGGAAAGGCCGCCCGCCGCACCCTGTCGGAGAAGCTCACCGCGAGGGAGCTGCGGCTGTGGCATCTGACCGTCCTGACCCTGGTCGCCGACCTCGGTGCGCAGCCCAAGGGTGTGCTGGCCGCCCGGCTGGACATGAACGCCAGTGACCTCGCGCGGATCGTGAAGGACCTGGCCGGCGCCGGGCAGGTCGAATGCGTCCGCAGCCTCACCGACCGCCGCCGCGTCGACGTGCGCATCACCCCGGAGGGCAGGAGCGCCCTCGAGCATCTCAACGCCGACATCGCCTCCGCTGACGACGACATCCTGACGCCGTTGAGCGAGGCCGAACGCGAGCAACTCGCCTCCCTGCTGCGGCGCGTGCACACCCACCACGAGGCGACGGGCCCCGCCGCAGGGTCGCGGACGGCGGCTCAGGCTCGCCAGGCGTAACGGCGTTCGGGCCGGCCGGCGACGCCGTAGCGCAGGGACACCTCGGCGCTGCCCGTGCCGTGGAAGTACTCCAGGTAGCGGCGGGCGCTGACGCGCGAGACGCCGGTCAGAGCCGCGCACTCGGTGGCGGAGAGGGTGCCGTCCGCCTCGCGCAGGGCCTGTTCGACGAGTTCGGCGGTCTCCACGCTCATGCCCTTGGGCAGGGTGTGCGCCGGGGCGGGGACGAAGGCGCCGGCCAGGACGCGGTCCACGTCCGCCTGCCCCCGGACCACCGTCGTGAGCAGCCGCCCCCGCTGAGCGGCGTATCTCTCCAGCCGCAGCCGCAAGTCCGCGAACTCGAAGGGTTTGAGGAGGTAGTCGACGACGCCGCGGCGGACCGCACCGCGCACGGTGTCGGCCTCCGTCGCCGCGCTGACGACCATGACATCGCAGTCATGGCCCGCGGTGCGCAGCCGGGGTATGACATCGAGGCCGAAGAGGTCGGGCAGATAGAGGTCCAGCAGGACGAGGTCGGGGCGCAGCTCGTCGACCGCCTCGACGGCCTGCTCCCCCGTGTGGGCCGTGCCGACGACGCGGAACGGCTCGACGCGTTCGACGAACGCGCGGTGGACCCGGGCCACCATGAAGTCGTCGTCGACCACGAGGACGTCGATCGCGCCCCCCTTGTCGCTCGCCTCGGTCATGGGGCCGCTCCTTCCGCCACCGTGCCGGTCAGGTGGCTGACGGTCATGCGTGCGGTGAACACGGCCCCTTCGGGGGTGTTGGCCACCGAGATCTCTCCCCCGTGCCGTTCGCAGACCAGCTTGGTCAGGGCCAGTCCGATGCCGCGCTCGCCCTCGCGGGCGGCCTTGGTGGTGAAGCCGTGGGAGAACACCTCGCGGGCCAGCTCGGGGGCGACCCCGGGCCCGGAGTCGCGGACCGCGATCTCCACGCTGGAGGCGTCCTGCCGCAGCGCGACCTCCACCCAGGCGTCGTCCCGGGCTGCGGCGGCGTCGACGGCGTTGTCCACCAGGTTGCCCACCACGGTCGCCACATCGGCGGCGTCCTCCGGGGCGAGGCGCTCCAGCGCGGTGTCGTCCGAGATGCGCAGGCTGACCTTCCGCTCGGCCGCCAGGGACGCCTTCGCCATCAGCAGCGCGGCCACCGCGGTGTCCCGGACTCGGCGGCTGAGGGTGACGTCCAGGGACTGGCGGTGCCGGCTCAACGTGCGTATGTAGCGCACGACTTCGTCCTGCTCACCGATCTGGATCAGCCCGGAGATGGTGTGCAGCTGGTTGGCGAACTCGTGCGCCTGTGCGCGCAGCAGCTCGGAGGAACTGCGGAAGGAACCGATCTCCCGCTCCAGCCGGGCCAGTTCGGTGCGGTCGCGCAGGGTGGTGACCGAGCCGAGCGGCCGGCCGTCCTTGGCGACGGTCATCCGGTTCATCACCAGGACCCGGCCGTGGCGCACGACCACCTCGTCGCGCTCGCCGGCGGCCGTGCCGGACAGCACGTCGCGCAGCCGCCCGTCGATGCCGAGGCCGGTAAGGCTCTGGCCGACGCAGTCCTCGGGCAGGTCGAGCAGCCGGCGCCCCATGTCGTTGACGAGGGTGAGCCGGTGCTGCGGGTCCAGGGCGATCACCCCCTCGGCGATCCCGTACAGCATCGCCTCCCGGTGTTCGGCGAGTCCGGCGATCTCGCCCGGCTCCAGGCCGAGGGTCTGCCGTTTCACCCGCCGCGCCAGCAGCCAGGAGCCGGCGACGCCGAGTCCGCTGGCGATGCCGAGGTAGGCGAGCAGATAGGAGGAGGCGCCGTTGAGCCGCTGCCACACCGTCGGATCGGCCTCGCCGATCATCACCGTGCCGAGGATCCGGCCCAGGTTCTCCTCCGTCGCCCCGAGCACGGGCACCTGGGCGGCCAGCTCGCGGTCGCCGTCCAGGGTCAGCTGCCCGGACCAGCCGCGCCCGCGGGCCGTGCCCGGCCCGAGCTGCATCCGTTCCCCGACGACCGTGGGGTTCGTGGAACTGACGATCCGCCCGGCCCCGTCGGCCACCGACACCGACGTCACCCCCGACTGGGCCTGTGTGGAGAGCACCAGCGGGGCGAGCGCCTCGCCCGGCGCGGGGCGCACCAGCTGGCTGCGGACCAGGGGGTTGGCGGCCAGCTGTTCGGCGAGCGCGCTCACCCGGCGTCCCTCGACGCGGTTGAAGGTGGCCTGCGACTGGGCGAGGGAGACCGCGGCGACAGCCAGCAGCACCACCACGACGATGGCGAGCTGGAGCACCAGCATCTCGCCCGCGAGCGAATGGCGACGAAAGGTGGCGACCACGACGAACTCAATCTCCGATGCCGCCGCGAGGGGGGCGGCTCATGTGCCGAGCCGGACCATCATGACGCCCACCAGCCGAAATCGAAAGAGAGAGGTCACCGCCCGCTCGGCTTGGGGCCGATGCCCCGCAACTCCCTGATCGTGCCGCCGAGCTTCGCGCGGAAGGACTCCAGCAGTGCCGGTTTCACGCTGACCACCCAGCGCGGGCCCACGAGGTACTTGCCGCCGTAGACGCGTGCCTCCTCCAGCCAGGTCTCCTTGAACCTCTCCTCGGGGAAGGTGGTGATGAGGTAGTCGGCCTTCTTGGTGTGGCACAGGCCCTGGCGCAGTTCGTCGGCGTCGATGCGGATCTTCGCCTTGCAGCCGGTGAGCCCGGCGATCACCTCCACCTTGGCCGGTGCGACGACTCCGGCGGCGGGAGCGGCGGTCACGCTCGGCGCCGCCTTGGCGCCGTCGGTGCCCTCGCCGTCGTCACCGCCGCAGGCCGTGACCAGGGGGAGGACGATCAGGGCGCCGGCCGCCGCGAGGGCGCGCGGCCGGTGGGCGCGGGAGGGGGTGCGGCGGGGGGATCGTGCGGTCGGTTGCGGCTGGGACACGTCGCCTCTCCGGGTGCGGTCTTTCGGCAGGCTTTCGACAGGAGTACGCACAGGTCCGGGCGGGCGTTCACGCCTCACGCGGCCTCCTCCACCGCCTCGCCCCGCGTCCCGTCGGCCGGGCCCGCGAACTGGGTGCGGTACAGCTCCGCGTACCGCCGTCCGGCCGCGAGGAGTTCCTCGTGCGTGCCCCGTTCCACGATCCGGCCGGCCTCGACGACCAGGATCTGGTCGGCCGCGCGGACGGTGGAGAGGCGGTGGGCGATCACGACGGCGGTCCGGCCCTCGAGTGCTTCGGTGAGGGCTTCCTGGACGGCTGCCTCGGAGGTGTTGTCGAGGTGGGCGGTGGCCTCGTCGAGGATGACGACGCGCTGGCGGGCCAGCAGCAGCCGGGCGATGGTCATGCGCTGGCGTTCCCCGCCGGACAGGCGGTAGCCGCGTTCGCCGACCACGGTGTCGAGGCCGTCGGGCAGGGAGCGCACGAGGTCGTCGAGGCGGGCCCGGCGCAGGGCGTCCCACAGGTCGTCCTCCGTGGCCTCGGGGCGGGCGAGCAGGAGGTTGGCGCGGACGGTGTCGTGGAAGAGGTGGCCGTCCTGGGTGACCATGCCGAGGGTCTGCCGCAGCGACCCGGCCGTGAGGTCGCGGACGTCGACGCCGCCGATGCGCACGGCGCCCTCGTCGGTGTCGTACAGGCGCGGCATGAGCTGGGCGATGGTCGACTTGCCCGCGCCGGAGGAGCCGACGAGCGCCACGGTCTGGCCGGGTTCGGCGCGGAAGGACAGGCCGTGCAGGACTTCGTCGCCGCCCCGCTTGTCCAGGGAGGCGACCTCTTCGAGGGAGGCGAGGGAGACCTTGTCGGCCGCCGGGTAGCCGAAGCGGACGTTGTCGAACTCGACCGCCACGGGCCCCTCGGGCACCGGTCGCGCGTCCGGCTTCTCCTCGATGAGCGGCCGGAGGTCGAGCACCTCGAAGACCCGCTCGAAGCTGACCAGGGCGCTCATCACCTCGACGCGCGCCCCCGCGAGCGCCGTCAGCGGCGCGTAGAGCCGGGTCAGGAGCAGGGCGAGCGACACGACCGCGCCGGGTTCGAGGGCGCCGCGCAGCGCGAACCAGCCGCCGAGGCCGTAGACGAGGGCCAGGGCGAGGGCGGAGACCAGGGTGAGCGCGGTGATGAAGGCCGCCTGGGCGGTCGCCGTCCGGACCCCGATGTCCGCGACCCGGCGGGCTCGTTCGGCGAACTCCCGCGACTCCTCCTCGGGACGGCCGAAGAGTTTGACCAGGGTGGCGCCGGGGGCGGAGAACCGTTCGGTCATGCGGGTGCCCATCGCCGCGTTCAGCGTCGCGGCCTCCCGCTGCATCCGGGCCATCCGGCTGCCCATGCGCCGGGCCGGGATCACGAACACCGGCAGCAGCACCAGGGCGAGCAGGGTGATCTGCCAGGACAGCGTGAGCATCACCGCGAGCGTGAGCAGCAGCGTGACGAGGTTGCTGACCACTCCGGAGAGGGTGTTGCTGAACGCGCGCTGGGCGCCGATGACGTCGTTGTTGAGCCGGGAGACGAGGGCGCCCGTACGAGTGCGTGTGAAGAACGCGACCGGCATGCGCTGCACATGGTCGAAGACCGCGGTCCGCAGATCGAGGATCAGATGCTCCCCGAGTGTCGCGGACAGTCTCCGGCCGAGGATGCCCAGCGCCGCCTCTGCCAACGCGATCAGCGCGATGAGCAGGGCCAGGCGTACGACCCTGCCCTCGTCCCCGCCCGACACGATCGTGTCCACGACCCACCCGGCCAGGACGGGGGTCGCCACGGCCAGCAGGGCGGTGCCCACGCCGAGCAGGACGAAGAGGGCGATGCGGCGCCGGTGCGGGCGGGCGAACGCGCCGATGCGACGCAGGGTCGCCAAGGCGAAGGGACGGCGGTCCTGTTCGGCGTTGATGACACTGTGCAGCTGTGTCCACGCCGTGGTCTCCATGCTCATGGGAGCGACCGTAGAACCTCAAGCAATCTTGAGGTCAAGGAGCTCGCGCATTTCCCCGACATCCCGCACAATCAGCCCGATCCCCCTCTTCCCCGTCCCTCCGCGCAAAGGCCCCGATGACGCTCCCCACCCAGCCGCTTTCCGCGCGCAATCCCCAGTCCCCGCTCCCGCAACCCGCAGTTGGCACGGCCTGGACAGCCTCTGAAGACGTGACAGCGGTACAACTCCCCGAACTCCGCCCGGGACGACTCCCCCGTCGCGTCCCGGTCCGCCGCCTGAGGCAGATCCTGTGTCTGCTCCCGCTCCTGCTCGTGACCGTGGTCGCGGTGCAGCACCGGTCGGTGCTGGCCGCCGGTTTCGCGCATCTGGGCACCGCCGAGTGGCCCTGGCTGCTGGCCGCGGTCGGCGCGACCTGTCTGACCTGGGTCGCCGCCTCCTGCACCCGGCAGGGCGCGGTCGTCGAGCGACTGCCCCGACGACGACTGCTGGCCACGCAGTTCGCGGCCGGCGCGGCCAACCACCTGCTGCCGACCGGTCTGGGCGCGAGCGCGGTCAACCTGCGGTTCATGACCGTGTGCGGGCTGCCGCTCGCCCGCTCCTCGGCGGCCCTCGGCCTGTACCTGCTCGCCGAGAGCATCGGCCGGGTCGCGCTGCTGGGCGCCCTGCTCGTCGCGTTCCCCGACGCGCTGCGGCTCGGCGCGCTGATGCCGGAGACGGCGTTCGGTCCGCTGCTGGCCGGCATCGCGGTGGTGCTCGTGATCGCCGTGACCGTGCTCGTCCTCGTGCGACGGCTGCGCTTGGCCCTGGTGTCGTTCCTGCGGACGGCGCTCGGGGAGGCGCGAACGGTGCACACCCGTCCGGCGCGCGCGCTGGCGCTGTGGGGCGGGTCCTTCGCCTTCCCGGCCCTGCAGGCGTCCGTCCTGGTGCTGACGGGGCGGGCGCTGGGGCTGGACGTCCCGGCCGCGCACATGGCGGTGGCCTACCTGGCGGCGACGGTCGCCGTCGCGCTGGTGCCCACACCCGGCGGCATCGGCTCGGTGGAGGCGGCGCTCGTCATCGCGCTGGTGGCGGCGGGCGGCCCGGCCGCGGTGGCCACCGCGGTGGTCCTGGCCTTCCGGGTCATCACCGTCTGGCTGCCGCTGGTGCCGGGCGCGCTGACGCTGGCGGCGCTGGTCCGGCTGAAGGTGATCTGATCCGGGTTCCGGCTGAAGATGATCCCACCCGGGTAGCGTGCCGATTCCGTCACGCAGAAGGGACTTCACATGCCGGTGCGGACCGAACGCCAGGGCCACGTGACCACCGTCGTCCTCTCCCGCCCCGAGGCACGCAACGCGGTCGACCGTCCGACCGCGGCGGAACTCCTCGCCGCCTTCCGGGAGTTCGACGCGGACGACGAGGCCCGGGTGGCGGTGCTGTGGGGTGAGGGCGGCACGTTCTGCGCCGGCGCCGACCTCAAGGCCCTCGGCACCGAGCGCGGCAACCGGGTCGAACCGGAAGGCGACGGTCCGATGGGCCCTACGCGGCTGCGGCTGTCCAAGCCCGTGATCGCCGCCGTCGCCGGGCACGCCGTGGCCGGGGGTCTGGAGCTGGCCCTCTGGTGCGATCTGCGCATCGCCGAGGAGGACGCCGTGTTCGGCGTGTTCTGCCGCCGCTGGGGCGTGCCCCTCATCGACGGCGGCACCGTGCGGCTGCCCCGGCTGATCGGCACGAGCCGCGCCCTCGACCTGATCCTCACCGGCCGCCCCGTCCCGGCCGCCGAGGCCCACGGCATGGGGCTGGTCAACCGCCTGGTGCCACCCGGCCGATCCCGTGCCGCGGCCGAGGAACTGGCCGCGGAGATCGCCCGGTTCCCGCAGAGCTGCCTGCGCTCCGACCGGGCCTCCGTCCTGGACCAGGAGGGCCTGGATGAACCGGCCGCGCTGCACACCGAGTTCCGGCACGGCATGGGCGTCCTGGCCGAGAGCCTCGAAGGAGCCGCCCGGTTCGCCTCCGGCGAGGGCCGGCACGGGTCGTTCACGGGCCGGTGAGCGAGCCGGGCGTGACAGTGCGTCATGTGCAGTAACTCACGCTCCGCCCACCCCCGTCCGCGGTACGGAGCCCCGTACGGGATACGGCAGGATGAACGATCGTGCCGACCGCGGGTCAGGGTGGTCGGGCACCTTCGGACATCCCGGAAGACGAGCAGGTGACGACGTGACGAGACTTCACATCCGACCGCTGACGGCGGCGTTCGCGGCAGCTCCCCGCCCCGGAGGTGACCGGTGAACCGGGCACTCACCGTGGACGATCTGCTGTTCGCCGGCATCGCCCTCGCCTCGGGCCTGCTGGCGGCGTTCGCGCTGCGCATCCTGCTGCGCTGGCTGGGCAGGCACGCCGACCGCACGCGCTGGACCGGCGACGACGTCATCGTGCACGCGCTGCGGGCCGTGGTGCCCTGGGCCGCGGTCGTGGGCGGCGTGGCGGGCGCGGCGGCGGTGCTGCCGCTGACCCGCACGGTGCAGCACACCACCAACCAGGTGCTCACCGTGCTGCTCATCTTCGTCGCGACGGTGTCGGTGGCACGGGTGGTGACCGGGCTGGTGCGCACGGTCACGCAGTCCCGCTCCGGGGTCGCCGGATCGGCCACGATCTTCGTCAACATCACCCGGATCCTGGTCCTGGCGATCGGCTTCCTGGTGGTGCTCCAGACCCTGGGCATCTCCATAGCCCCGCTGCTCACCGCCCTCGGTGTCGGCGGTCTGGCGGTCGCGCTGGCGCTTCAGGACACCCTCGCCAACCTCTTCGCGGGCATCCACATCCTCGCCTCCAAGACCGTCCAGCCCGGTGACTACATCAAGCTCAGCAGCGGCGAGGAGGGCTACGTCGAGGACATCAACTGGCGGCAGACGACGATCCGCAATCTGTCCAACAACCTCATCGTGCTCCCCAACGGTCAGCTCGCGCAGGCGAACATGACCAACTTCATGCGCCCCGAGGAGCAGCTGACCATCCTGGTCCAGGTCGGAGTGGCCTACGACAGCGACCTCGACCACGTGGAGCGGGTGACCAACGAGGTCATCGCCGAGACGATGACCGAGGTCGACGGCGCCGTGCCGGACCACGAGCCCATCATCAGGTTCCACACCTTCGGCGACTCCCGCATCGGCTTCACCGTCATCCTGGGCGTCGGCGAGTTCAGCGACCAGTACCGGATCAAGCACGAGTTCATCAAGCGCCTGCACAAGCGCTACCGCTCGGAGGGCATCCGCATCCCCGCCCCGGCCCGGACGGTGGCGCTTCAGCAGGGCGGGGTCGTCATCCCGCAGCAGCGCACCGGCGAGATCGAGCCGGGCGGGCTGAGCACCGCCCGGTTCGACTGAGGCGCGCCGGGGCGGACCGGGGCGCGCCCGGCCGAGGCACGCGGGCCCGGCCGAGGCGCCCCCGGTTCTCTACAGCGTCGCGGAGTTCTCGTGGCGGTGGCTGTCCCTGCGGTCACGCGGCGCAGAGAGGGACGCCTTCGCCGGCGTGACCGTCCAGTCCGGGTGCCCCGGCATCCGCGGCGTCTTCGTGCCGTACAGCCAGTCCTGCAGGAAGCCGCCGAGGTCCTGGCCGGAGACCTCCGAGGCGACGGCGATGTAGTCCTGCGTGGAGGCGGTGGAGTCGCGGTAGCGCTCCAGGAACGCGCGCTCCAGGGCGGTGAAGGCCTCCTCGCCGACCTGCTGCCGCAGCGCGTACAGCACGAGCACGCCGCCCAGGTAGCGCTGGCTGTCGAACAGGTTGGCCGCGTTGGGCGCCGCCACCGGCCCGGAGTCGCGACGCCACTGGTCGCCCTGGGCGTAGGTGTGCTTCATGCGGGCTTCCAGCGTGGTCATGCCCAGCGAATCGGCCCAGCCGCGCTCGTAGCGGTACAGCAGCCCGTAGAAGTCGGCGTGGCCCTCGTTCAGCCACAGGTCGGCCCAGGTGGCGGGGGTGACGCTGTTGCCGAAGTAGGAGTGGACCAGCTCGTGCATCATGTGCGAGCCGATCTTGCTCTCCTCCTGGAGGAGGTAGTTCGGCTTGTAGATCGTGAGGGTCTGGGTCTCCAGACCCGTGAAGTCGAAGGCGTTCGAGGCGTCGTTGTTGCAGGGCAGCAGGCCGTACGTCTCGAAGGGGTACGCGCCGAGCCGCTGCTCGACCCACGACACCAGCGCCGGGGTGAGCGCCAGGGCCGGTTCCAGCGCGGTGGCCCGGGCGACGGGCACGACGTCCCGCAGCGGCAGCCCGTGCGGGCCCTGCCGGTCCTTGATCACGTAGTCGCCGACGGTGATCTGCACCACCTCGGTGGCGATCGGCGAGCGGGAGCAGTATGTGTACGCGGTCCGGCCGCCGGACAGCTGCTCGGTGCGCACCAGTGTGCCGCTGGCGACGCCCCGCAGCCCGTCGGGCACGGTGAGGCGGAAGGTGAAGTCGGCCTTGTCGGAGGGGTGGTCGTTGCAGGGGAAGACGGTGTGCGCCAGATCCGGCTGGCAGCACACCGCGAATCCGTCCGGGGTGGCCACCCAGCCGCCGGTGGGCGGCGGGGTCCGGCGCGGGTCGGCGCCGTAGGCCACGGACACCCTGGCCCGGGCCTTCGCCGGGAGCGACCGGGCGGGGGTGATCCGCAGCTTCTCGGCCACCTGCTCGAAGGCGGCCGTGCGGCCGTTGATCCGGACGGAGCGTATGTCCAGGCCGCGCGCGTCCAGGGAGAGGCGGCTGAGGGCCTGGGTGGTGCGGATGGTCAGGGTCGCGGTGGCCTCGACGAGCTTGGTAGTGGCGTCGTACGCGAAGTCGAGGTGGTAGGCCGAGACGCGGTATCCGTCATTGCCGAGGGCGGGGTAGACGGGGTCGCCGAGGGTCTCGGCGCCCGGCGTGGCGCCGGTCCGGCCGGCCGCCTGGGCGGGAATCCCCGTGGTCAGAGCCGCCGCCGTGCCGAGAAGGGCAACCACGGGGGCCGTCACTCTGGTGCGATATCTCATGGTCCGCTTTCGCTCGGACGGCCGGGTGGTCAGGTCCGGCCGTGGCTTGGAGTGAGTGATCTCTCTCCCAGACACGGGAGCGGGGCGATCGGTTGCGCGAAACTGGTCGCGGACCCCTGTCGAGACGAGGTCGCTCACGAGATATCTTGATGTCGAGCAATGTTGCAGACGTGGAGCGGAGCACCCGGTGACTGACTCGACCATCATCTATACGCACACTGACGAGGCCCCCGCACTGGCGACGTATTCCTTCCTGCCGGTGGTCCGGGCGTACGCCTCGCAGGCGGGTGTCGCCGTGGAGACCCGCGACATCTCGCTGGCCGGGCGCATCATCGCCGTGTTCCCGGAGTACCTGACCGAGGACCAGCGCATCCCGGACGCCCTCGCGGAGCTCGGCGAGCTGGCCAAGACGCCCGCCGCCAACATCATCAAGCTGCCGAACATCTCGGCGTCCATCCCCCAGCTCAAGGCCGCCGTCGCCGAGCTGCAGGGCCAGGGCTACGCGCTGCCGGACTACCCGGACGACCCCAAGACCGACGAGGAGCGCGAGATCCGCGCCCGCTACGACAAGGTCAAGGGCTCCGCCGTGAACCCGGTCCTGCGTGAGGGCAACTCCGACCGGCGCGCCCCCGCCTCGGTCAAGAACTACGCCAAGTCCCACCCGCACCGCATGGGCGCCTGGACCCCCGAGTCCAAGACCAACGTGGCGACCATGGGCCAGAACGACTTCCGCTCCACCGAGAAGTCCGTCGTGATCGCCGAGGACGGCACGCTGCGCATCGAGCTGGTCGGCGACGACGGCACCACCACGGTGCTGCGCGAGTCGGTACCCGTGCTCGCCGGCGAGGTCGTCGACGCTTCCGTGATGCGCGTCGCCGCGCTGCGCGAGTTCCTGACCGCGCAGGTCGCCAAGGCCAAGGCCGAGGGCGTGCTGTTCTCGGTGCACCTGAAGGCCACGATGATGAAGGTCTCCGACCCGATCGTCTTCGGCCACGTGGTGCGCGCCTTCTTCCCGAAGACGTTCGCGCAGTACGGCGACAAGCTCGCCACGGCCGGCCTCACCCCGAACGACGGCCTGGGCGGCATCTGGAAGGGCCTGGACGCCCTGCCGGAGGGCGCCGAGATCAAGGCCTCCTTCGACGCCGAGCTCGCCGAGGGCCCGGAGCTGGCGATGGTCGACTCCGACAAGGGCATCACCAACCTGCACGTGCCCTCGGACGTCATCATCGACGCCTCCATGCCGGCCATGATCCGCACCTCCGGCCACATGTGGGGCCCGGACGGGCAGGAGCACGACGCCCTCGCGGTCATCCCGGACTCCTCCTACGCGGGCGTCTACCAGGCCGTGATCGAGGACTGCCGGGCCAACGGCGCCTTCGACCCGTCGACCATGGGCACGGTGCCGAACGTCGGCCTCATGGCGCAGAAGGCCGAGGAGTACGGCAGCCACGACAAGACCTTCGAGATCGCCACCACGGGCACGGTGCGCCTGGTCGACGCCAACGGCACCGCCGTCATCGAGCAGACGGTCTCGGCCGGTGACATCTTCCGCGCCTGCCAGACCAAGGACGCGCCGATCAAGGACTGGGTGAAGCTGGCCGTCACCCGCGCCCGCGCCACCGGCGACCCGGCGGTGTTCTGGCTGGACGAGACCCGCGCGCACGACGCCAACCTGATCGCCAAGGTCAACACCTACCTCGCCGAGCACGACACCGAGGGCCTGGACATCCGGATCCTCAACCCGGTCGAGGCGACGAAGCTGTCCGTGGAGCGCATCCGCCGCGGCGAGAACACGATCTCGGTCACGGGCAACGTGCTGCGCGACTACCTGACCGACCTGTTCCCGATCCTGGAGCTGGGCACCAGCGCCAAGATGCTGTCGGTCGTCCCGCTGATGGCGGGCGGCGGCCTGTTCGAGACGGGTGCGGGCGGCTCGGCGCCGAAGCACGTGCAGCAGCTGGTCAAGGAGAACTACCTGCGCTGGGACTCCCTGGGTGAGTTCTTCGCCCTGGTGCCGTCCTTCGAGCAGCTCGCGAAGGTGGCGGGCAACACCCGCGCCCAGATCCTGGCCGACACGCTCGACCGCGCCACGGCGACCTTCCTCGAGGAGGACAAGTCCCCGACCCGGCGCGTCGGCGGCATCGACAACCGCGGCAGCCACTTCTACCTGTCCCTGTACTGGGCGCAGGAGCTGGCCGGGCAGACCGACGACGCGGACCTGGCGAAGGCCTTCGCCCCGCTCGCCGAGACGCTCGCCGCGAACGAGCAGAAGATCGTCGACGAGCTGAGCGCCGTGCAGGGCAAGCCGGTCGACATCGGCGGCTACTACCAGCCCGACCCGGCGAAGGCCGAGCGGGTCATGCGCCCGTCCACCACGTGGAACGAGGCCCTCGCGTCCCTGAGCTGACGCCCCGGGCCGCTTCGGCCCGCTGACTCCGCCCCGGCCGGCACAGCGCCCGGCCGGGGCGGAGCCGTGCGCGCCCCTCCCCGGGCCTCACCACTCCCGCGTGGCGATCAGCTCCTCCACGTCCGCGTCCGGGAAGCCGTACGCGGACGCGACGAAGGCGAAGTCCCCGGCATCTCCTCCCGGGCCACCGTCTCGATCTCACTGCCGTCCGCCTCGAACGCGGCCTGAAGGTCGTTGAACTCCTCCGTGGCCGCCTGAGTCAGCGCGTACAGCGCGGGGAGGCCGGCGGGGCGCTCCCGCTCGATGCGCTCGCACAGGGCGAGGAGGATCGCGCGGCCGCGGTCCACCACGTGGTCCGGGTAGTAGCCGTCGTCGTACAGCCCCCGGAGGAACGGGTGGGTGCTCACCTGCTGGTTGCTGATCGGCATGGCGTCCTCGGCCTCGATGGTCGGTCGATGTGGCACCTTGATCCTGCCGGACACCACTGACAACGCCCATGGAGCCGCCTCGTGACCGACGTCCCGCCGCCTTTCGAGCTGCTGCCCGGGGCCGGACATTCCCCGGTGATCCTCCATGTGCCGCACGCCGCGCGGGAGATACCGCGGAGCGTGCGCGCGGGCATCGCGCTCGGTGACGACGAACTGGCACGGGAGCTGGACCACATCACGGACGCGCACACCGACCGGATCGCCGAGGTCGCGGCCGAGCTGGCCGGCGTCACGCCGTGGCGGTTCGTCAACCGGCTGTCGCGGCTGGTCGTCGACCCGGAGCGGTTCCCGGACGCGCGTGAGGAGATGCTCGCCGTCGGGATGGGGGCGGTGTACACGCGGACCACGCACGGCGAGGCGCTGCGGTCCGAGGGCGTCGAGGCCGGCCCGCTCGTCGAGCGGTACTTCCTGCCCTACGCGCGGGCGATGACCGAGGCCGTGGCGGACCGGCTGGCAGCCACCGGGCGAGCCGTGATCGTCGACGTGCACTCCTACCCGAGCCGGAGGCTGCCCTACGAGCTGCACGGGGAGGGGCCCCGCCCGGCGGTCTGTCTCGGCACCGACTCCTTCCACACGCCTCCCGCGCTGCTGGACGCGGCCCGGGTGGCGTTCGGGGAGACGGAGCTCGACACCCCGTTCAGCGGGACCTACGTCCCCCTGGAGTTCTACGGGAAGCGGCCCGAGGTGAGCGCGCTCATGGTGGAGATCCGCCGGGACACCTACATGACCGAGCCGGGCGGCCCCGCGGGGCCCGGGCTGGAGCGGCTCGGCGGGGCACTGGCCCGGCTGGTCGACGCCGTGTCCCGCTGAGCCGTACAGCGGGTGATCCGGGGCCCGGCCCGATGGCCGGCCCCGGCCCGGTGTCTCAGCCCACCGGCCCGGTGACTAGGCCCGCAGCCATTCCGTGACCACCACGTCCTCGCCCGTCCGCAGCCGCAGGGCGAACGGGCCGGACAGGGGCACGTCGCCGGTGAAGCGGCCCAGGTCGTCGGCCGTGAGCGGGGAGCCGGGGCGCGGTCCGCCGAGGACCTCGATGCGGGCCGGCTGGGGCGGCAGCACCTGCCCCATCAGTCCCCGTGCGGTCACCTCGACGTCGACGGTCACCTCGCCGGCCCGGAAGGTCAGCATCCGGGGCACGTCGGTGACGCCCCGGACCGGCAGGGCGTCGACCAGCGAGTCGAAGGTCAACTCCGCCACGCGCGCGTCCAGGTCGTGCAGCGCGTAGGCGTCGACCGCGAGCTGCTGGAGCTCCCCAGGCACCGGGTCGAGCACGGCGGCGGCCTGCCGCAGCTCCTCCTCCAGCAACCCGGCGTCGAACTCGTCGTCCCCCCAGTCCCCTTCGCCCGACAGGTCGTCGTCGCCCAGGCCGTTCCTGCCCCGCGAGGACGGATCTTCGTTGAGGTCGTCGTCGTTCATGTCGTTCATGTCGCTCACATCGCCCCCCGCGCCTCGAGCCGGGCCCGCAGGCGCCGCAGACAGCGCTGGCGCAGCGGCCCGATGCTGCCCACCGCGATCCCCAGCGCGGCGGACACGTCCTGGTAGCTGGGCGGCGGCGTCGCCATCAGCACGCGCAGCAACTGCCTGCACCGCTCGCCCAGTTCCTCGAACTCCTGCCACAGCCGCCGTACGCGTTCGCTCTGCGCGGCGGCCTCCTCGGAGTCGAGCAGCGACTGTTCGGGCGTGCCGTCCTCGCTGACCCGGTCCAGCAGCCGTGGATCGTCCGTCAGGGTCAGCCGCTGGGAGTTCCTGATGACCTTGAGACACTCGTGGCGGGCGGTGCTGGCCAGCCACGCGCCGGCCTTGCCGGGCTCGCGGATCCGTCCGAGGTGCTGGGCGAAGCGGAACCAAGCGGTCTGGTACACCTCGTGGGCGTCGGCGTCCGAGAGCCGGTGGGCCCGGACGACGGACCACACCAGTGGGCTCAGCCCCTCCACGAGCGCCTTCCAGGCCCCCGCGTCACCGTCGGCGGCCGCCTGGACGAGCGCGCCGGCATCAGTACGGTCCACGGCAGCCCCACCCCTCGAATACGGCACGTCATCGTACGCCGTGCAGGGGGCGGCTCCGGTCCTCACAGCCCGGGGCCGAGGCGCACGACCGGGACGGGGCGCCAGGTGGGCGGACGCAGTGCCGGTACGTGCGCGCCGCGCACCTCCGCGAACTCGGCGTTGGCGGACAGCAGTTGCCGCCGGGCCGCGCGCGGGTCGGTCTCCTTGTGCGCCGTCATGTGGGCGGCGACCAGGCCGGCGGTCACGGGGGTGGCGAAGGAGGTGCCGCTCCACTGCGCGTACCCCTCGAACATCACCTGGTCCGGCTTGGCCGCGTTGCCCTCGTCGCTCAGCACGCCGCTGTGGCGGGGGTGCTGGCAGGTACAGCCGTAGGAGAAGCCGTAGCGGCAGGCGTCGTACGTGGAGTGCTGGTACACGTACGGGACGGGCGAGTCGAAGCCGGTGAGGGCGCTGGTGAGGCGCTCTCCGGGGGCGTAGACCTTCACCCAGGGGCCGTGGTTGGTGAAGCAGGCGCCGAACTCGCCGTCGCTGCGCAGGGCACCGACCGACAGCACGGAGTCCTCCCAGCCGGGCAGATCGGCGTAGGCGGCCGGCCAGAAGGGCGCCGCGCTGGCGTTGTTGCCGGCGGCGGCGACCAGCAGGGTGCGCTGCTCGCGCAGTTCCCGCATGAAGTTCTCGACGCCGAGCAGACCGTCGGTGCGGCCGTTGGAGGTGCCGGCGGAGAGGCTGAGGACGTCGGGCCAGCCTCCGGCGTCGACGGCCTCGAAGAGCTTCTCGCCGAACTCCGACTCCAGGATCGCGCCGGCGTCGTTGAGGGTGCCGCGGACGGTGATGTCGGTGTTGGGCGCGACGGCGGCGACGAGCCCGGCGATGAACGTGCCGTGGCCGACGTACTGCTGGAGGACGCCCTGGTCGTCGCACTCCCGCACCTGGGCGTCGCCGCCGGTGTGGGCCAGCAGGCCGCAGGAGCGGTAGTCGCGCATGAGGCCGGTGTCGACGACGAGGACGCCGACGGCGGTGTCCGGGTCGTGGGGCGTGTCGGCGGCGGCCGGGTTGGGCGGCTCGCTGAGCGGGGCGGGGACCGGTTCGTCGCCGGGGCAGGCGTTGACCGCGATGTGCACCACGTGGTTGCGGGCGACCATCCGGCGCCCGGTCCGGGACTCCTGTTCCCGCACGGAGCGCAGGGCGTGGGCGACGGCGCGGTCGGCGTCCCGGGCCCCCTCACCGGGGTCGCCGACCCGGATGCGGGTGATGCCGCTGCGGTTGGTCTGCGGGCCCGCCCGGCGGATCTGCTCCTGGTCGAGGTCGGGTGCGGCCGTGAAGTGCGCCCGTACCGTGTCCTCCACGATCCGGGCCTCCTCGCCGTCGCGGACGAGGACCACACCCTTCTCGTACATGAACTCCGCCGAGTCGTCCGGGCCCATCGCCAGGGGGACGTCCGGCATCGAGCGCTGGATCTGGTCGAACTGCTCGTGGAATCGCTGAGGTGCCATGCGGGTCCTCCCGTTGGTGCGACGGCGTCGGCCGGTACCGCTGAGCGGTCGTCAACAAGAGCCGCCCCGCCCTCCCTTGATACAGCTCGAAACCTGTGTGGTGCGCCCCGGGACCACTACCATCCGAAAAGTGACAGCGGGAAGCGACTCGGTGACGGAACTGCTGCCGATGGTGTTCGCCGACCCGGGCGAGGCGCTCGCGAGGGCCCGGGCGCTGCTCGACGCCGACCCCGCCCCGCTGGACGCCTCGGTCGCCCACCAGGTGATCGGCATCTGGCAGCGGGATTTCGGCGATCTGCGGCTCGCGCTGCACCATCTGCGGCGGGCCCGGGAGTGCGCGGCGCGCGCCGACTCGGCCGACCGGGAGGCCGACGTGCTGGCCACGCTGGGCGTGGCGCTGGTGCACGCGGGCCGCACCCGGGAGGGCCTGGCGGCCTTCGAGCGGGGTGTCGCGCGGGGCGCGGGGCACACCAGGGCCCGGGTGCTGTACCGGCGGGCGTACGTGTGGTGGGTGCTCGGCCGTCATCGGGAGGCGCTGGAGGACGTGCGCCGGGCGGTGCCCGTGCTGCGGCAGGCGGACGACGTGATCTGGACGGCGCGGGCGCTGACCCTGCGGGCCACCGTGCATCTGGCGCTGGGGTCGGTGGAGCGGGCGGAGGCGGACTTCACGGCGGCGGAGGCGCTGTGGGACACCACCGGCCAGGAGCACGACAAGGCCGATGCGGTGGAGAGCCGTGGCCTGGCCGCGTTCCGGTCGGGGGACGTACCGGCGGCGCTGCGGCTGCTGGACGAGGCGGAGGAGCGGTACGCCCGGCTCGGCACGCCGACGTTCATGCTGAACATCCGGCGCTGCGAGGTGCTGATGGCGGCGGGTCTGGCACCGGAGGCGCTGGCCGAGGCGGACGCGGCGATCGGGAAGCTGGACGGCATCGGCGGGCAGTCCACCCGCAAGGCGGAACTGCTGCTGGCCGCCGCGCGGGCCGCCCGGCCGGCGGGCGATCCGCACACGGCGATCGCCCGCGCGGCCCTCGCGGTACGGCTGTTCGCCGGGCAGCGGCGCACCTGGTGGGAGACGCACGCCCGGCTGGTGCTGATCGAGGCCCGGCACGCGGCCGGGCGCGGCTCGGGGCGGCTGGTCGCCGACGCCGCCGCGGTGGCCGGGAGGCTGGCGTCCTTCGGCTCCCCGGCCGCGCCGGAGGCCTCGCTGCTCGCGGGCCGGATCGCGCTGGACCTGGGCTGGACGGCTGACGCGGAGCGGCACTTGGCCGTGGCGGCGCGCAGCCGGCGCAGTGGTCCGCCCCTGGCGCGGATGACGGGCTGGGCGGCGCAGGCGCTGCGGGCACAGGCCGCCGGGTCGGCCCGGGGCGTGCTGGAGGCCTGCCGACGGGGCCTGGACGTCCTGGACGATCACCGGATGACGCTCGGCGCCTCGGAGCTGCGGGCCCGTGCCACCGAACAGGGCGCGGAGCTGGCCGCTTTGGCGCAGCGGGCCAGTCTGGTCTCCGGCGGGCCGCGGCGGCTGCTGGTGTGGAGCGAGCGCTGGCGTGCGACCGTGCTGTCCACACCGCCGACCCGGCCGCCCGCCGACCCGGAGCTGCTCAGCGGCATGACGGCGTTCCGGGAGATCGCCTCGCGTGCGGAGGCCGCCCGGATGGAGGGCCGGCCGGTTCCTGCGCTGGAGCGCGAACAGCGGCGTCTGGAGCGGGAGATCCGCTCCCGCACACTGCACATGAGGGGCGATGCGCCCGGGGACGGCGACCGGTTCGACGTCGGCCGGCTGCTGGAGCGGCTGGGCGACGAGGTCCTGTTGGTGGAGCTGGCCGTCCTCGACGGGCGGGTGCAGGTCCTGCTGTGCGGGCGGGGGCGGGTGCGCCGTTTCGAGGCCGGGCTGCTCGCCGAGGCCGAGACCGAGGCCGAGCACGTGCAGGCGGGGCTGCGGCGGCTGGCCCACCCGGGGGCCGAGGCCCGGCTTGCGGTGGTGGAGGCGGCGGGCCGGCGGCTGGAGGAACTGCTCCTCGGACCGGCCGCGGCGCAGCTGGGCCGGGGTCCGGTGGTGATCGTGCCGCCGGGGCGGCTGCACCGGGTGCCGTGGGCGCTGCTGCCGTCACTGCGGGAACGGGTGCTCAGCGTGTCGCCGTCGGCGGGCAGCTGGCTGCGGGCCCGGGAGACCGCGCCGCCGGCCGAGGGCTGCCATGTGCTGGTGCGCGGCCCGGGCCTGGCGACCGGCGGTGCCGAGGTGCCCGAGCTGGCCGGCCGATACGGCTGTGCGACGGTCCTGGAGGAGGACGAGGCGCGGGTGCCGCGGGTGCTGGAGGAGCTGGACGGGGCGGCGCTGGCACACATCGCCGCGCACGGCACGTTCCGCGCGGACAGTCCGCTGTTCTCGTCCCTGCGGATGGCCGACGGGCCGATCGTCGTGCACGACTTCGAGCGACTGGACCGCAGCCCGTACCGGATCATCCTGTCCTGCTGCGACACCGCCCGCCTCGCCTCCGTCGGCGCCGACGAACTGCTGGGCCTGGTCACGGCGTTGCTACCGCTCGGCACCGCCGGGGTGGTGGCGTGCAGCGCGCCCGTGAACGACGCCGCGGTGGTGCCGCTGATGCTCGCGCTGCACAAGGGCCTGGACGCCGGCCTGTCCCTGGCGGAGGCCCTGCGCGACGCCCGGGCCGCCCTGCCGGGCGACGCGCTCCACCAGGCGACGGGCTGGGCGTTCTCGGCGTTCGGGGCGGCCTGACGCGGGTTGGGTTCGGGGAGGGGCCGGGGCCCGGGCCTCTGCCCGACCCGCCGGGGCCCGACCCGGTTCCCTGCACTCGGGGCGGCCTGACCCGTCCCCTGTTCGGGTCAGGCCGCCGGTCCTGGGCCTGCTCAGGCCGGCTGGGCCTCGGGTGTGTGGTCCAGCCACGGCAGGGCGCCGCGGTCGCTCGCGCCGAGGCGGGCGTAGGCGCTGTACAGGTGATTGCCGACGGTGCGGACGGACAGCGTGAGGCGCTCGGCGATCTGCCGGTTGGTGAGGCCTGTCGCCGCCAGGGTGACGATCTGCCGCTGCCGGGCGGTGAGTTCGCCGAGGACCAGCCCGGACAGCGCGGGCGTGCGGGCGCCCTGGCAGCGCCGGGCCAGGGCGACGGCCCGGGCACGGGAGTGCCGGGCGGCGCGCGGATCGCGGTGGACACCCACGGCCTGGGCGTACGCCTCGGCGGCGAACAGCAGGAAGCCCCGCCGCTCCAGCTCCCCGGCCACCTCGTCCAGGTCCGGTCCGTCGGCACGGGTGAGTGCGTCGGCGTGCCGGGCGAAGACGCCGCCGAGCCGGTCGATGACCTTCTCGGGGGCGCCGAGGCGCACGGCGTCGTAGGGGTCGGAGAGGGCCTCCGCGTCCGGGTCCGGACCGCCCGGGCTGTCCACCGCCGCCGAGGCACGGTCGAGTTCGGCCCGGCAGGACGCGTGCCCGGGCTCGCCCCGCAGGCCTTCCCGCGCCCAGGCCGCCGCCTCCCGCACCTCCCCGCGCAACCACGCGAACCGGGCGCGCACGGCTGCGTACCCGCCCGGCAGCACACCGCCCCCGGCGACCAGCCACTCCCCCACCGGCGTGGCCACCGCCCGTACATCGGCCTGCTCGATCCGGCGGGCCAGGGCGGTCGACTCGGCGTCGAGGGCTGCGGCGTAGGCGTCGGCCGTCCGGGCCAGGCGGCGGGCCCGCAGCCGGCCCGCCACGGCTCGGAGCACCGGCCCGTACAAGGGGTGGGAAAGGCGGACGGCACCGTGGTCGTCGACCTCGATCAGGCCGTCGGACTCCAGCACTTCGAGCGCGCCGAGGTCCAGGTCGTCCAGGTGCGGGGGCAGGGGCTCGGCGAAGGCGAGGCGGTCCAGGGTCTCGCGTTCGAGGGGGCAGGTCCGGCCGAGGACCGGGGCGGTGCGTTCACGGACGGCCGTGGTCAGCGGGACGGGGCCCCGCCAGGCCCGCTCGTCGGTGTCCGGGACGGCGGTCAGCAGCCCGCGCACCGCTCCCAGCAGGTCGCGCAGCAGCCGCAGGTCGCCCCGGCTCAGGCGGAGCAGCCGGTTCGCGGTGAGCGCGTCGAGCGGCCCGGCGCCGGCCGTGAGCAGCCGGCCGGTCTCCTCCTCGGACAGCGGCTCCAGCGCGAGGCGCGGCAGCAGTTCGCCGGTCCACAGCCGGGAGATCGCGCCGGGCACCGGGGTGCCGTCCGTGGCGACGACCAGCAGCCGGGTCCGTCCGTGCACGGCGAGTTGGTGGACGAGGGCGGCCGAGGCGTCGTCGAGGAGATGTGCGTCGTCCACCAGCAGCGTGCGGACATCGGACAGCAGCCGGACCGCGCGGTGCAACGAGACCGACTCCGGCAGCAGATGGGCGAACGCCGCGAAGGGGATGGTCCGGCTCTCGGGCGTACCGGCCGCCCGCGCGCAGTCGGTGCCGCGGACCGCCTCGGCGACGAGGCGGGTCTTGCCGCAGCCCGCCGGGCCCGTCACCACGATGCCGCGCCGTACGCCGGTCAACGACCGCCGGACCAGCTCCAGTTCGTCCTCCCGCCCGGCGAACGGCCAGGGCAGCTCCAGCGTCGTGGCGTGCCTCTCGTAAGTCATCACACAGACATGAGCGCGGCTACTCACCTTTGATACAGGGCGACTTGAGTAGCCCCCGACTCAGGCGCCCGGCACGGTCCGCAGGGCAGGCTGTGGCCCATGACCGCACGCTACTGCTCGCTGGCTCAGGCGCCGGCGCCCGCCCTCGCACCGGGGCCGGCGGCCGAGCGGCTGAGCGCGCTCGCGGGCGGGCGGCGAAGGTGGGTCAACGGCACCGTTCTGCACTACTGGTTCTTCGACGGTGACACCGACGCGTCCGTCATCCCCGTGCCGGGGAGGGGGATGACGCGGCGGGTGTCGTGGGCCGGTGCCGAGGAGCAGCGTGACGTGGTGCGGTCGTGCATCCGGGAGTGGCAGGACCTCGGCATCGGGATCGCCTTCACCGAGGTCGACGACCGCTCGGAGGCCGAACTGCGCATCGGGTTCCAGGCCGGCGACGGCTCCTGGTCGTCGGTGGGCCGGGACGCGCTGCTAGCCGGTCGGCAGGAACGCACCATGAATTTCGGCTGGGACCTGACCGCGCCCGGGGAGCGCGCGACGGCCCTGCACCAGATCGGGCACGCGCTCGGCATGCTGCACGAGCACCAGAGTCCGTTCGCGGGCATCCACTGGGACGACGAGGCCGTCTACGCCGAACTGGCGGGCCCGCCGCACCACTGGAGCCGGGAGCGGACTCACTACAACATCCTGCGCAAGCTCGGCCCGGACGAGGCCAACGGTTCCTTCTGGGACCCGCACTCGATCATGGAGTTCCCGTTCGCGCCGGGGCTGATCCTGGAGCCGGAGCAGTATCGCGGGGGACTCAACCCGCCCGGCACGCTGTCGGCCACCGACAAGGAGTCGGTGCTGCGCTGGTATCCGCCGGCGCATCCGCAGGGCTCGCCCGCGCTGGTGCCGTTCCGCTCGGCGCCGCTCGGGCTCGGCCCGGGCGAACAGGCGGACTTCGTGATCGACCCGCCGGAGACCCGCACGTACACGCTGGGCACCTTCGGCGACTGCGATGCCGTGGTGGTGCTCTTCGAGGAGCGGGACGGACGGCCCCGCTACGTCGCGGGCCGGGACGACGGGGGAACCGAGCAGAACGCCACGATCGGCGCCCGGCTCGTCAAGGGCCGGCGCTATGTCGTCCGCGTACGCCTCTACTCCGCCTGGGGCAGTGGCGAGACGGCGGTGATGTGCTGGTGACGGCAGCCATCCGCCGCGCGGACACCTGAGCCACAGTCCGGCACCGGGGGAGCGGTCGAGGACGTCGCCCATGGGGGTGGGTGACGTCCTCGACCACGCCATGTGCCGGGGCCGCTGGCTCCCGCGGGCCGCGTGGCCCACCGGCGCGTGCGCCGCCATCCGCGCGTTCACGCCGATGTCCGGCCGGGGGCAGGGGGCGGACGCGGGGCGCACCGGCCGAGGCGCTGTGGATCCGCCCTACGGGTGAAGAGCGTTCGGCGGCGGTCGCCACCGGGCAGCGTGCAAGGAACGGCCGGCAATGGTGTCACGCCGTCCGGGTTCCGACTTCTACGCTTGATGTGCTCTCGCGGTCGCACATCCGTATCGACCGGCGCACGAGGTGCCTGTGGCCCGACCGCGCTCGGGGCGCGCCGGCGGGGGATGGGGGGAAGCGAGTGGAGACGTCCCGACGCGACCGTGCCCGGCGGAAGCTGCCGCCGGTTCCGGCCGTTCTGCTCGGCGCGCTCGGCGCGCTGGTCCTGGGAACTCTGATCGGCCTGGCGGCGGACCCGTCGCCCCTGGTCGGCACCACCGGATACGTCGTCGCCACGGGGCTGCTGCTCGCCGTGGGGCTGTACGGCAGCACGTACGGCATCGATCTCGCGGATCTGCGCCGTGACCTGCGGGGCGTGGTGGCCGCGGTGACGCTGGGTGTCGTCCTCAAGGCGGGGATGATCTCGGGCGTCATGGTCTGGGCCTTCGACCGCCCGGAGTACCTGGTCCTCGGCATCGTGGTCGCGCAGATCGACCCGCTGTCGGTGGCCGCCCTCAGCAAGGACGGGCACATGTCGCAGCGCGCCCGCTCCCTGCTCACGGCCTGGGCCTCCTTCGACGATCCGATGACGGTCCTGCTGACGCTGTACGCCGCCGGCTACGCCTACACGGCCGCCGGGCACACCGGCACGCCCTCGGTGATGGGCGGCGGCGCCCGGGGGTACGCCCTCGGACTGGCACTCAACGCGCTGCTGCTGGCCGGTGCCCTGCTGGTGTGGTGGGCGGGCGGCAGGCTGTGGCCTGCCCGGCGGGCCGGGGAGCGGCCCGAGCGCCCCCGGCGTCCGGCGACACCGCTCGCCGCCCTCGTGGTCGTGGTCATGCTGCTGCTCGCCGCGGCGAACATGCTCATGCTGGCCGTGGCGGTGGCCGGACTGTTCCTGCGCACGCGGGCGTTCACCCGGCCTCTCGCACGGGCGGTCACCAGCGCCTTCCTGCTCGCCACCGTCCTGCTGGGCCTGTTCGTCGCCCAGGGGGTCTCACTCGGGCCGGGACTGCTGCTCGGCGCCTCGGCGTTCGTGGCGCAGGCAGTGGTGGCCGTGCTGCTGATGCCGCTCTTCGTCCGCGGTCTGTCCCGAAGGGACCGGGTCCTGCTGGGCATCGGCCAGCAGAACGGGCTCACGGCCGTGCTGCTCGCCCTCACCCTCGAACGAGACTTCCCGAAGACGGTCGGCATCGTCGCCCCGGCGGTGGTGACGGTCAATCTGCTGCATTACGGGGCGCAGACCCTGTTCGGCTGCTGGTCGCGCCACCGCGCCGGGAAGAACCGCCGGCCCGCTGCCCCGGAGCAGTCTCTCCCCCGGCGTCAGGCGGCCGGCGAGGGCAGACGGGGCGAAGTGCCGCCCGCGGCCGACGGGCTGCGGTCCTCCGCGTGACCGAAGGGCATACGGCGTCTCCTCACCACGGCGACACGCGGATCTCCACCGGCCCTCGCCGACAGCTCGTCCGCGCTGGAACCCGTCCTGCTCGGTGCCCTGCTGCTTCTCTGCGCCATGGGGGCCCGCCAGCGGTGAGGGAACCGTCCGGGTGCCCGGACCGAAGGGCGGCGTGAGTCGCTCGACGCATGGGGCGACAAGCACGGGGGCGACGCCGAGCAGGTCTGCGACGCCGTCATGGCCCGCGGGCGACCCGCCGGGGGCGCCGGCGGACATGGGCGGCTCCGGCGGGCTGGCGGATTCCTCGACGGGGTGTACCTGCTCGCGGCCGTCACCCTGATCGGGCAGATGACGGAACGGATCTCGGCGGAGTGGCGCACTCGTGTTCGGCAACTGCCGCCGTGACGCACCTGTTCGCGCCGGGCGGTGAGGGGCGCTCCTGCGCGCCGTGGAGTCCCGATCCCCGTCCCCTGCTCGGTCTCTTCCACCGGCCGTGCGCACACCTGTGCGTGGCTGACCTCTGCCTGCGAACGCAAACGGGTGGGTGGCACCTGCCACCCACCCGTTTGCGTCGGCGCGCCCACAAGGCTTCTCAGGACTGCGGACGGCTGCCGTGGTTCGCGCCGTTCTTGCGGCGGGCCTTCTTCTTGCGACGTCGCTTCGAGGACATCGAACCTCCACTTTCCGGCTTTCCATCACTGCCCACCGGATTGTCGCGCCCGGTGACTACAGAGCCACTTTCCAGCCGACGCGACGGCAAACACACACGATGCGAATGCACACGGGTGGCCTACGTCACGGTGGCGGCCCGGCTCGGCCGCGTGGTGCCTCGTCAGTCCGCCCGCACCGGATGCGTCAGGTTCGCTCCGGTCGCCGGGTCGAACACATGAGCCTTGGCCATGTCGACCCGCAGCTCCAGCGGTTCTCCCTCGCGGGCCCGCGTGGCGGCGTCCAGGCGGGCCACGAGCTGACTGGTGTCGGCGCCGGTGTCGCGCAGGCCCGAATCCTTGGCGAGCTCCTCCAGTTCGGCGGTCGTCACGGGCCCGCCCTCCGCGGCGAAGTAGACGTACGCATCGGAGCCCAGGGACTCCAGTACCTCCACGGTGACGGTGAAGACCGGGCCCGTCCGGGCCCGGTCATGCGACAGGGCCACGTCCTCGAATGCCTCCGGTCGCAGCCCGACGATGACCTCGCGGGGCGCGTTCTGGCGTTCCAGCGCCTGCCTCGTACGGTCGTCGAGGGGCAGGTCGCCCAGCGGCGAGCGCAGGGCACCGCCCTCCAGAGCGGCGTTCAGGAAGTTCATCGCCGGGGAGCCGATGAAGCCCGCGACGAAGAGGTTGCGCGGCAGGTCGTACAGCTCGGCAGGTGTGCCGATCTGCTGGACCAGGCCCTGTCTCATGACCACGACGCGGTCGCCCAGCGTCATCGCCTCGGTCTGGTCGTGGGTGACGTACACGGTGGTCGTGCCGAGGTTCCGCTGCAGCCGGGAGATCTGGGTGCGCATCTGGACCCGGAGTTTGGCGTCCAGGTTGGACAGTGGCTCGTCCATCAGGAACGCCTTGGGATCACGGACGATCGCCCGCCCCATGGCCACCCGCTGACGCTGACCGCCCGAGAGGTTGGCGGGCTTGCGGTCCAAGTGCTCGGTGAGGTCGAGGATGCGGGCGGCGTGCGTCACCTTGGCGTCGATGGTGTCCTTGTCCACCTTGGCCAGGCGCAGCGGGAAGCCCATGTTCTCCCGGACGCTCATGTGCGGATACAGGGCGTAGCTCTGGAACACCATGGCGACGTCTCGTTCCTTGGGAGCCAGGTCGTTGACGACTCGGCCTCCGATGCGCAGGGTGCCCTCCGTGATGTCCTCGAGTCCGGCGATCATGTTCAGGGTGGTGGACTTGCCGCATCCGGACGGACCGACCAGGATCACGAACTCGCCGTCGGCGATCTCGAGGTCCACGTCCTTCACGGCGAGGGACCCGTCGGGAAAGCGCTTGGTGACTCCCTCAAGGATGATCTCGGCCATGGATGGTGCCTCCTTGCCTTCCCCGTTCAGCCCTTGACTGCCCCGGAGGTCAGTCCGGCGACGATCCGCCGCTGGAAGAGCAGGACGAAAACGATGATCGGGATGGTGATGACGACAGCGGCGGCGGCGATCGACCCTGTGGGCTGCTGGAACTGGGAACTCCCGGTGAAGAACGCGATCGCGGCGGGCACGGTGCGCGCGGACTCGGTGGACGTCAGCGAGATCGCGAACAGGAAGTCGTTCCAGCAGAAGATGAACACGAGAATGGCCGTGGTGAACACGCCCGGCGCGGCCAGCGGAGCGATGACCAGCCGGAAGGCCTGCGCGGGCGTCGCCCCGTCGACCTTGGCGGCCTTCTCCAGATCCCAGGGGATCTCCCGGAAGAACGCCGACAGGGTGTAGATGGCCAGCGGCAGGGAGAAGGTCATGTACGGGATGATCAGCCCGATCCAGGTGTCGAAGATCCCGATGATCCGCTCGATGTTGAACAGCGGTGACACCAGGGAGATCGGCGGGAACATGGCGATCAGCAGTGACATGCCGATGAGTACCCGCTTGCCGGGGAACCGCAGCCGGGCCACCGCGTAGGCGGCCATGGTGCCCAGTGCCACCGCGATCACCGTGGCGATCAGGGCGATGCCGATCGAGTTGATCAGCGCACGGGTGAACTCACTGGTCTCGAAGATGCCCCGGTAGTTCTCCCAGGTCCAGTCCCGGGGGATGTAGTCACCGTCCGTCAGGGTGGCGGGGTCCTTGAACGACAGCGCGGCGATCCACCACACCGGGAACAGGGCGTACAGGACCACCACCACGTTCAGGACGCCCCATCGGGCGGCATGTGTCTTTCCCACGGCGGCCATCAGCGCTTCACCTCCGCGCCGGGTGCGGCGGCACCGAACAGTTTGACGAAGGTGAAGGCGATGATCCCGACGCAGATGAAGATCAGGACCGAGATCGCCGACCCGATGCCCAGGTTCAGCGCGGTGAACAGGTTGTCGTACCCGAGGATCGACAGAGAGCCGGTTCCCTGGGCGCCCGCGGTCAGGATGTAGATGTTGTCGAAGATCCGGAACGCGTCCAGTGTGCGGAAGAGCAGAGCCACCAGGATGGCCGGCTTCATCAGCGGCAGCATGACCCTGGTGAAGCGCTGCCAGGCGGTGGCCCCGTCCACCATCGCCGCCTTCAGGGTCTCCTCGGGGACCAGCGCGAGGCCCGCGAGCAGCAGCAGGGCCATGAACGGCGTCGTCTTCCACACCTCGGCGAGGATGATCAGCCAGAGGGCGGGCCACTGCTCGGTCAGCGGAGCCTCTCCGCTGGGCAGCAACTCGGCGAGGTACCCGAGGTCCGGTGTCCAGGCGTACTGCCAGGAGAAGGCGGCGACCACGGTGACGATCCCATAAGGAACGAGGACCGACGTGCGGACGACGCCGCGCCAGAAGATCGTGCGGTGCATCACCAGGGCGAGCCCCATTCCGAGGACCAGTTCGATCGCCACGGACACCGCGGTGATGAACAGCGTCACCCAGAAGGCGTCCCACCAGAACGGCGAGGACAGCACCGCCCCGTAGTTGCTCAGGCCCACGAACTCCGCCCGTCCGGGAAAGCGCAGGTCGTACCGCTGGAGGGACAGATAGACGGCGTACCCGATGGGGTAGGCGGTCACGGCGATCATGACGACGACGGCGGGCGCGCAGAGCAGCCAGCCGAGCCTGCGCTCCTGCCGGGCGCCCGCCGACAGTGCCGCCTGGTCCGGCCCCTTCTGCTGCGTCTCCGCTTCGGGGGGCGGTGGGGTTCCGGCGGGTTGCGCCCGCGTGCTCATTCAGGGCCGCCCGGGGACGAGGCCCGCGCGCTGCTGCGCCGGGCGACGACGTGGTGCGGGACGTGGTGGTTCACGGGATCACACCCTCGGATCGCAGGGCATCGTCGATCTGCTCCCTGATGGTGTTGACGGAGCTTTCCGGTTTGATCCCGGACGGCGGAGACAGCGTGTGGGAGACCGCGATCGACACGTTCTGGTAGACCGGAGTGATCGGGCGCACGCTCGCCGACTCCAGCGCGGCCAGCACCTCCGCGGAGAAGGGGTACTCCTTCATGAACGCGGGCTCGTCGTACAGGGCGCGCAGGGTGGGCGGCAGGCCGCCCTCGAGCGCGGCGGTGAGCTGGTTCTCCATGTTGCGCAGGCACAGTGCCGCCTCGAAGGCCAGGTCGGGGTGGCGCGAGTAGGCGCTCACCGCCAGGTTGATGCCGCCGATGGTGGGCCGTGCCGGGCGGTTCGGGTCGACCCGGGGGTACGGCGCCCAGCGGAAGTTCTTGAACAGCTCGGGGTTGTTCGCCTTCATCGACGGATAGACGAAGGGGTAGTTGAGCTCGAACGCCGCCACCCCCGACTCCATGGCGAGGCGGTTCTGGTCCTCCATCTGGTTGGGCAGGGAGGGGTCCGCGGCCGGGGACGTCGCCAGCTGCCGCATGATCCCCGCAGCCCGCACAGCGGGAGGACCGAGGGAAGGCTCGGTCGCGCTCGCGTTGAGGATGGAGCCGCCCGCACTGTTGATCAGGGTGTTGAACCAGGCGGTCAGACCCTCGTACTGGGCGCCCTGGATCTCGACGAAGTGCGGTTTGCCCTGCCGGGCGAGGGCGCTGGCCATGTCCAGCATCTCGGCCCAGGTCCTGGGCGGTGTGGGCACCAGGTCCTTGCGGTACCACAGGAGCTGGGTGTTGGTGTTGTACGGGACGGCGTACAGCTTGCCCTTCCAGGTCGAGGTCTGCAGCGGTACGCGCAGAGTGCCCTCGACGGCCTGCCGCTTCGCCGCTCCTGTCCATTCCCGGATCCAGCGCGCCTCGGCGAACTCCGCCGCCCAGGTGACGTCCAGGCCCAGAATGTCGAGCGAGTCGTCCTCGGCCGCGAGCCTGCGGACCATCTGCTGACGCTGACCGTCGGCGGCACGCGGGAGCTTGTTGTAGTTGATCCTGTAGCGGCCGCCCGACGCCTGGCTGCACCGGTCGGCGGCTTTCTGGAGCGCACCGGAGTCGTCGGGGAAGTTGTACCAGTTGAGGGTGGGCCTGCCGGAGCCTTCGTCACTGCCACAGGCGGCGAGCGCCGACGCCAGCAACGGCAGTACGGCGAACGCCCGCAGCCATCGCGTCCCTCTGGGATGTCCCCTCGCGTGCACGCGCTCCACACCTCGCTTCCGGACGGTGGCACGGGCTCGGGCCTCACAGTGCTTACCTCCCGGTGAACACTAGAGATCACCCAGCGCGACATCAATCACATATGACACGAAACCACTCATTAACCAGATCGGAGGCAGACACGGCGCCGGCAAAGATCCACGCCCCGAGGACCTCGGGCGGCCCCGCACGAAGCCCGACAGCGTCGCGGCCGACGGGGGATAGAGCAACGGGCCCTCCCGTCAGTACCTCCGTTGCGGGGCGCCCGTCACAGGTGCCCAAGGTGTCCGGACTCAGAGGGAAAGACCCGTTGCGTCACCGTTCCACGTCAAAGCCCCAGTGCGACGACCTCGGGAGGGTCTGCATGTTGCACCACCCGACGCAGCAGCTCACCATGGGATACCCAAAGCCATTGGCTGAGTCCTTCGTTCGACATTGCCCTGCGTCGTCGCCGTCCGCACCAAGATCCGGGCCGTATGCGAGCCGACTCTGCGATCGACGCACCGGATCGTCACTCCTGCCGGCCATATGGATGTTCCGCCTGCACCACAAGCGGACGAAGAGCCTTCAGCGGGCCGCACGGCGCACCGTGACCGGGTCAAGGTGCGACCGAACTCAGTCAAGTGCGCTGGGCCCCAACCGCCCCCCGAGAATGATCAAGGGGCCGTTTCAGATCTCCTCTGAAACGGCCCCTGAAATGCGACTTCGTAAAGTCGGGACGACAGGATTTGAACCTGCGACCCCTTGACCCCCAGTCAAGTGCGCTACCAAGCTGCGCCACGTCCCGTTGCGTATCGCGCGGGTGAACCACGTGATCACGCAGGTCAACCCTACCCCATGGGGAGCCGTCCCCCGGCCCGCGCCGACGGCCGTTCCGGGCGCCGGGTCCAGCCCGCGAGACCCACCGCCGAGACGGCGACGGCGAGGACGGCCCACCAGGGGAGGTCCGCCTTGGTCGCGTGGCCGGCGCAGGCCGCCACGGCCAGGAGTGCCGTGAGGGCACCCCCGGGCAGCCCGGCCCGCCGGGCGGATCGTTGCCCCGTCTCGTCCACGTCCTGCTCCCCTTCACCCACCCGGTCGCATGCCCTCGGGCATCTCAACTCCCGGGCATATGCCGCAAACAATACGCCAATCGGCGGGAACTCCCGACCAGGGCATAGGGGTTGAGACGGACATGGCATCCGGTGGCGGTGGCGCGGCCGTACGGGGCGACGAAGTGTCCGCCGGTCACCGCCGACACCGCACACTGTGTCCAGGCCGCTCCCCCGCCGGCCGGGGCTAGGGTCGCCGCATGACGCACAGCTTCGTACTCCACATCCCCGACGCCGAGCTCGAACCCGAGCCCCTCGCGCCCGAGCAGATCGTCTCCGGGACGCCCGAGGTGACCGGGAGGGTGGTCTGGGAGTCGGAGGACGGTCGTCAGGTCCGGGGCGTCTGGCAGATCACGCCCGGTGTGGTCACCGACACCGAGGCCGACGAACTGTTCGTCGTGATCAGCGGCTCGGCGACGATCGAGGTCGAGGGCGGGCCGACGCTCACGGTCGGGCCCGGGGACATGGCCGTCCTGCGCGAGGGCGACCGTACGACGTGGACGGTGCACGAGACCCTGCGCAAGGCGTACGCGATCAACCTCTGAGCGAGGTGCCCGATCAGGGCGCCGGGGCCGTCGAGCCCCGGATCTCCAGGGTGGGCGCGGCCAGTTGGACCCGGCCCGCGCCGCCGACGCCCTCGAAGCGTTCCAGGAGGCAGCGGGCCGCGCGGCGGCCGACCTCGTGGCTGGAGTTGTCGACCGTCGTGAGCCACACGTGCCGCAGCCGGGCGATGCTCGTGTTGTCGTAGCCGACGACGGACAGGTCGCGCGGCACGCGCAGCCCCAGTTCCTCGGCCGCCGAGAGCACGCCGATGGCGGCGATGTCGTTGACGGCGAAGACGGCCGTGGGCCGGTCGGGCCGGCTGAGCAGCCGGACGGTCGTGCGGTAGCCGCCCTCCTCGGTCATGTCGCTCGGCTCGACCAGCGCCTCGTCCGCGAGACCGTGCCGGCGCATCGCCGCCTCGAAGCTCCGGCGGCGCAGCTCGCCCACCGCTCCGTAGCCCGCGATGTGCGCGATCCGGCGGTGCCCGAGGCCGATCAGATGCTCGGCGACCAGCCGGGCGCCCTGCTCGTCGTCACCCGCCACGACGTCGACACCGGGCGGGGCCGGTTCGCGGGAGCCGGCCAGCACGACCGGGATCCGCTCGGCCACCTGGCCGAGGGCCGCCGGGTCGGGCAGCGTGCCGACCACGACCAGACCGTCGACCCGCAGGTCCAGCAGCGGATCGGCCGGGTCCTGACCGGTACGGCGGTTGAGGCGGGCGTCGGCCAGCAGCATGCGCAGGCCTCCTGCGTGCAGCAGGGAGTTCAGACCGTCGAGGAGGTCCACGAACCAGGGGTTGCGCAGGTCGTTCAGGAGGACGCCTACGGTACGGGTGCGCTGCTCGCTGAGGCTGCGGGCGGCGGCGTTGGGCCGGTAGCCCAGCTCCCGGACGGCCCGGAGCACGGCGTCCCGCTTCTCGGGGCGCACCTGGTCGGAGCCGCGCAGCACGAGGGAGACCAGCGACTTGGAGACGCCGGCCCGTTCGGCCACGTCCCGGATCGTCGGCGCTCTCATGGGATGGACCGTTCCATGCGGCGCCACGGCTTGTCAAAGGGTTGACAGCGTCGGCGAACCCCGCCCAGGGTGGCCGGGACAGGTTCTGGAACGGTCCAAAGAGGGGCTCTCATGGTGGACACGCTCGGCGTCGCCGTCATCGGATTCGGCTGGATGGGGCGGGTGCACACCCAGGCGTACGCGCGCGTGCGGCACCACTATCCGCAGCTGCCCCTCGTCCCGGAGCTGGTGACGGTCGCGGAGGAGGTGCCGGGCCGGGCGGAGGAGGCCGCCGCGCAGTTCGGGTTCGCCTCGACGACCCGGGACTGGCGCGAGGTGGCCGCCGACCCACGGGTGCGCGCGGTCAGCATCACCGCGCCGAACTTCCTGCACCGCGAGATCGGTGTCGCCATGGCCGAGGCGGGCAAGCACATCTGGATCGAGAAGCCGGTGGGTCTGGCCGCCGAGGACGCCGGCGCGGTCGCGGACGCGGTCGCCAAGGCCGGTGTGCAGGGCGCCGTGGGCTTCAACTACCGCAACGCGCCCGCCGTGGAGGCGGCCCGCGAGCTGATCGCCTCCGGGGAGATCGGCACGGTCACCCATGTCCGCGTCCGGCTCCTCAGCGACTACGCGGCCCACCCCGAGGGCGCGCTGACCTGGCGCTACGAGCGGGAGCGGGGCGGCAGCGGGGTGCTGGGCGACCTGGCGTCGCACGGCGTGGACCTGGCCCGTCATCTGCTCGGCGACATCATGTCCCTGACGGCCGACACGGCGATCTTCCTCCCGGAGCGGGCCCGCCCCTCCGGCGCCACGGCCGGCCACAGCCGCGCCGCCGGAGGCGAACTCGGCCCCGTCGAGAATGAGGACTACGTCAGCTGCCTGCTGCGCTTCGCCTCCGGTGCGCGCGGCGTCCTGGAGGCCTGCCGGGTCTCGGTCGGCGAGCAGAACAACTACGGCTTCGAGGTGCACGGCACCAAGGGTGCCGTGTTCTGGGACTTCCGCCGCATGAACGAGCTCGGCGTCAGCCGCGGCACCACGTACCAGGACCAGTCCGTCACCACGGTCCATGTCGGCCCGGGCCACGGCGAGTTCGCGGCGTTCCAGCCGGGCGCCGCGAACGCCATGGGGTACGACGACCTGAAGGTCATCGAGGCGTACCGCTTCCTCAGGTCGGTCGCCGAGGGCACGCCGCACGGAGCGACGCTCGCGGACGCCGTGCACAGCGCGGCCGCACTGGACGCGATGGCACGGTCGGCGCAGAGCGGGAACTGGGCGGAGGTGACGGGGCGGGGATGACCGCCCCCGCCGGGGCTCGGGTCCCCGCCCGCGGTCCGGCCCCGGCCCGGCTCCCGCCCTCACCCCGGGCTCTGCAGCTTTCGGCCCAGGTAGACCTTCACCGGGACCAGGGCGAGCCACATCCACATGATTCTCGGGCCCGCCACCATGGCCAGCGGGACGGTCGCGAGGAAGACCACCACGGACGAGGCGCTGTCGAGGAGATAGAGGGTGGTCGCCGCTTCGGAGGGCGTGTCGTGGCGCAGCCAGGGGCGTTTGGCCAGGAGGGCGGCCAGCCCCAGGTGGCAGGCGCCCAGCGCGGCGACGGCGCCCGCGTAGACGGCCACCGACACGGGCTGCGCGCCGTACTCGGCGAGCAGCCGGGTCGGGAACGGCACGAGGGCCGCGACGCCGAGGCCGACCATCGAGAGGCCGATCACCTGGCCGTCGATCTCCCGGACGCCCTGGAAGATCCGCCGGTGGTCACGCCAGAAACTCCCCAGCACCGCGACGCTCAGCGCGTACGCCCCGAGGTCCGGGAGCAGCTCGCCCAGGGCCTTTCGGTAGGCGGCGGGGTCGAGCTCCCGGGGCACGGAGAGATCCAGGACGAGCAGGGTGATGGCGATGGCGAACACACCGTCGACCAGGGCCACCAACCGCTCGGGTCCGCCGTCCGGGCGAGAGGTCCACATACGCCCGACGGTAGGGGCCGGCACGCGGCTCCTCCCGCACCCACGCCCGGCATCGCCCACGGATCACACGGCCGCCTGCGGGGGCATGTTGTACGGCGTCACCACCTGGATCGCCGACGGCAGGGTCGGCCCCGCCGGCGGCAGCGCGTCGTGGGCGCGCATCACGGTGTGGCAGGCCTCGCGCACGTCCTGGCGCAGGTCGTGGTGGAGCACGGCGGACAGCCGGTGCTCGCGCAGCAGACGGGTGTTGTCGTGGTCGAGGTCGTGCGCGACGAACACCGCGCAGTCACGGCCGAGGTCGTCGAAGGCGCGCAGCGTGGCGATGTTGCCGCCGCCGATCGAGTACACCGCGCGGATGGCGGGGTCGCGCTCCAGAGCGGCCCGGACGAGGTCGTACTGGGTGGCGTCCAGACCCTGCCCCTCGGCTATCTCGACCAGCGTGCGCTCGGGGTGCCGGGCGCGCATGGCGCTGCGGAAGCCCATCTCGCGCTCCTCCTCGTTGCGGAAGAAGCCGCTGCTGAGGCTGGTGAGGATGTTGCCCGGGCGCTCCCCCAGCCACTGGCCCATCAGGTACGCGGCCGTCGCGCCGGCCGCCCGGTCGTCTATGCCGACGTAGGCGCGGCGGGCGCTGGCGGGCAGGTCGGTCACCAGGGTCACGACCGGCACCCCGGCGGCTTCGAGCCGGCCGACGGCGGCGGTCACCTCGGGGACGTCCGGGGCCTTGAGGATCACGCCCTGCGAGCCGCGCCGGGCGATCCGGTCCAGGATCCGCACGAGTTCCCCGGCCGGGCCGGTCTCGCGGAAGTGGAAGCGGGAGCGCAGCACCGCCGGGCGCAGCGACGGCAGCTCCGCCTCCAGGGCGGCGCGGATCGCCGTGGTGAACCGCTCGGGTGCCTGCATCACGATGTCGACCATGAACGTCCGGCCGACGAGCCGCACCTGGGTGCGCTGCCGGTCGAGATCGGCGATGGCCTGGCGGACCTCCCGGGCGGTGCTCTCGCGCACGCCTCCTCTGCCGTTCAGCACCCGGTCGACGGTCGCCTCGCTCAGGCCCGCCTGACGTGCGATCTCCCGGATCGGGAACGGGTGGCCCATGCGCCGGCTCCTTGAGGGGTTTTTGATGGCTCGCTGCTGGTTGTTCGAGGGGTTTGTACTGACAAGAATGACAGGGCTGCGTCGCTCCGTGACCCCGAAGGGACGACGATGTCCTTCACTTCCGTACACCACCGTGCCTGGCTGTCCGAACAGGACTGCGATCTCGACGCGTTCCGCGCGCTGGTCGAGCAGGCCACCGACCCCGCCGACTATCCGCACGCCTCCGCCGTGGAGCACAACGTGCTCGTCTACGACTGCGGCCTGCTCGAGGGCGACCGGGTGGTCCAGGCCGAGCTGGTGCGGGCGCTCGCCGACGGGCCCGGCATCGTGGTCTTCCGCGGCGCCTTTCCCGACCTCCGGGTCGTGGACCGGGCCACCGACGTGTTCGAGGCGCTGATCGCCGAGCAGCGCGCCTCAGGTGCGGCGGCCGGTGACCACTTCGCCCGACCGGGCGCCAACGACCGGGTGTGGAACGCGCTGGAGAAGGCGGCCCTCTACGACCCGGAGGCGTTCGCCGACTACTACGCGAACGACATCCTGGCCCTGGTGGCCACCGCCTGGCTCGGCCCCGGCTACCAGGTGACCTCCCAGCTCAACGTGGTCAACCCGGGCGGTGCCGCGCAGACCGTGCACCGCGACTACCACCTGGGCTTCCTGTCGAACGAGGTCGCCGCCGCCTATCCGGCGCAGGTGCACCGCCTCTCCCCCGTGCTGACCCTCCAGGGCGCTGTCGCGCACTGCGACATGCCCGTGGAGTCCGGGCCGACGATGTACCTGCCGCACTCACAGAAGTACGAGCCGGGCTATCTCGCCTGGCGGCTGCCGGAGTTCCGGGCGTACTTCGACGCGCACCAGGTGCAGCTGCCGCTCGCCAAGGGCGACGCGGTGTTCTTCAACCCGGCCCTCTTCCACGCGGCCGGCACCAACCGCACCGCCGGCATCCGGCGCATGGCCAACCTGCTGCAGGTGTCGTCCGCGTTCGGTCGTGCCATGGAGACGGTGGACCGGGAAGCGGTGGCGGGCGCGGTGTACCCGGCCCTTCTCAAGCGCAAGGCCGAGGGTGCCGACCCGGCGTGGCTGGAGAACGTGGTCGCGGCGAGCGCCGAGGGCTACCCCTTCCCCACCAACCTCGACAGCGATCCGCCGGTCGACGGCCTGGCCCCGCCCTCGCAGGCGGATCTGATGCGGCGCGCGCTGCGCGAGGAGTGGACGCCGCAGGCGCTCCGGGCGGAGCTGCGGTCCGGTACCGAACGGCGAGAGAGCTGAGGAACTCGATGGGACTTCTCGACGACAAGGTCGTCCTGGTCAACGGCGGCAGCCAGGGGGTCGGCGCGGCCATCGCGCGGGCCGCGGTCCGCGAAGGGGCGGTCGTGGCCGTCACCGGGCGGCGCCCGGAGCCCGGCGAGGCGCTGGTGGAGGAGCTGACCGAAGCCGGCGGCAAGGCCCTGTACGTCCGGGCCGACCTGTCGGACGCCGCGCAGGCGAAGGACGCCGTGGCCCGGGTCGTCCAGACGTACGGCCGGGTCGACTGCCTCGTGAACTCCGCCGGTCTGACGTCCCGGGGGACGCTGCTGGACACCACACCCAAGCTGTTCGACCAGCACATCGGGATCAACCTCAGGGGCCCGTTCTTCGCGATGCAGGCGGCGGTCGCGGACATGGTGGGGCGTGAGGCGCCCGGCACGATCGTCAACATCATCACGTCGTCGGCGCACGGCGGGCAGCCGTTCCTCGCGCCCTACGTCGCCGCCAAGGCGGGGCTGATCGGCCTGACCCGCAACGCGGCGCACGCGCACCGGTGGGACCGGGTCCGGATCAACGGCCTGAACATCGGCTGGACCGCGACGGAGGGCGAGGACGCGACGCAGAAGGCGTTTCACGGGGCGGGGGACGACTGGCGTGAGGAGGCCGCCGCGAAGCTGCCGATGGGCAAGCTCGGCCAGCCGGACGAGATCGCCGACTTTGTTGTGTTCCTGCTGTCGGAGCGGTCCGGTGTGGTCACCGGGTCGGTCATCGACTGGGACCAGAACGTGTTGGGGGGACTCGACTGAGGATGTGCCGCGCATTGCCGTCGGTTGTGTGCGGCGCCGTTGTGGCTGATCGCGCCCACGCGGCAGAGCCGCACATCGAAACAGCCCCGCGCCCCCCAGAAGCAAGGACGCAGCCCCACCCCCCCGTTTACCTCTAGGAGCAACACCCATGCGTATCGGAATCCTCGGCCTCGGCCGTATCGGCGCCTTCCATGCCGAGACCCTCGCCGGACTCGACGCCGTCGACTCCCTCGTCCTCACCGACCCGTTCGCGGACGCCGCCAAGGCCGCCGCCGAGCGGTTCGGGGCCGATGTCGTGGACTCGCCGGAGGCCCTGCTGGCCGCCGGTGTGGACGGCATCGTCGTCGCGGCCGCCACGGATGCCCACCCGGCGCTGATCCTGGCCGGTGTCGAGGCCGGTGTTCCCGTCTTCTGCGAGAAGCCCGTCGCCAGGACCATGGCCGAGGGTGTCGAGGTGCTCAAGGCCGTCCGCGGCCACGACGTGCCGATCCAGATCGGCTACAACCGCCGTTTCGACACCGGGTTCGTCAACGCCCGGGCGGCCGTGCAGAGCGGTGAGCTCGGCACGCTGCACACGGTCCGCTCGACCACGCTGGACCCGGCGCCGCCGCCGGCCGCGTACATCGCTGCCTCCGGCGGCATCTTCCGCGACTGCTCGGTGCACGACTTCGACATCATCCGCTGGGTGACCGGCCGCGAGGTCCGGGAGGTCTACGCCGTCGGCGGCAACCGGGGCGCCGATTTCATCAAGGAGGCCGGTGACGCCGACACCACCGGCGCGATCCTCACCCTGGACGACGGCACCATCGCGGTCGTGTCCAACTCCCGTCACAACGCCCGCGGTTACGACGTCCGCATGGAGATCCACGGCTTCCAGGACTCCATCGCCGTCGGCCTGGAGGACAAGCTGCCGCTGCGCTCGGTCGAGCCCGGGGTGACCTTCCCGGCGGGCACGCCGCACGACTTCTTCATGGACCGCTTCACCGACGCCTACCGCGCCGAACTGACCGCGTTCACCGAGGTCGTCGTCGGCACCCGCCCCTCCCCCTGCACGATCGAGGACGCCTTGGAGGCGGGCTGGATCGCCGACGCGTGCACCCTGTCCCTGCGGGAGCACCGGCCGGTGACGATCGAGGAGGTACGGGCGGTCTGACGCACCACATCGGCGCGGTGGGGCGGGCCGGGAAACCCGGCCCGCCCCACCGCGCCGATGTGGGCCTGACACAAGCATGGAAGTCGGCAGGCAACAGGCAGACGCCTCACGCACCCCGCCAGACGTTGGCGAACGCCGCGTTCTCGACGGCCCGTCGCCGGCGGACGGCGTCCAGCTCCGTCACGGCGCCGACCACTGCGGCGAACACGATCTGGGCGGAGCCGTGGGGCACGGCGAGGTCCTCGGGAGCGTCGTCGCGCGCTCCGACGGCGGCCGCGAGTGTGGTGAGCACGGGCTCGTCGGCCGCCCGGCGGTCCCTGGCGCGCTGCCGGGCGGGAGAGTCGACCGGCGTCGGCCCGGCAGCGTCGCGGAAGGGGAGCCAGGACGCGCGGGGCCGTGCGAGCAGTCCCTCCTCGGTCAGGACGGTCAGGTACCGCTCGGCCAGTCCGCGGCCCCTGTGCCACAGCCAGTCCTCGACCGTCTCGTAGGGCTTGTCACGCACCAGCCCGGCCGCGGCCTGTTCGAGCAGAGGGTCGTCGAGGGACGGTGTGAGGCGGGGGACGATGCGGTCGTCGTCCAGCGTCATCGCTTCGACGGCGAGGAGGTCGAACACCTCGGCCCCGGCCAGCCCGAGCGACAGGTCACCCTGTGTCACCAGTCGGCTCGTCGCCCCGTCCATCGCCACGATCATCAGGTCGCGTGCCGTGCCCATCACCGCTCCCCTCTACGCCACTGTTCACGCTACACGCGGCAAGGGACCGGGGCCGCACCCCGACCCCCTTGTCACGCGTACAGCGCCGGACGCCCCACCAGCTCGACCTCGACCCGGCCGCCCTCCTCCAACGCCCTCACCCCCGCCTCGCACACCGCCGCCGCGGCGTAGCCGTCCCAGGTGCTCGGGCCGGTGACCTCGCCGCGGCGGGTGGCGTCGATCCAGGTCTGGATCTCCCGGTCGTAGGCCGTCTCGAAGCGTTCGGTCCAGTCCTGGGCGATGGTGCCGCCCCAGCGGCCGGCCATGTTGGTGACCAGGGCGTGGCCGTCGCCGATGCGGGCGGTGCCGCGTTCGCAGACCACCTCGGCCTGGACCTGGTAGCCGAAGCCGCAGTTGACGAAGATCTCGACGTCGCTGAGGGCGCCGCCGTCGGTCTCGAAGACGACGAACTGGGGGTCCTGCAAGGCGTCCGGGGCGCTGGCCGACGGGGTGGGGCGCAGCACCGTGACGGCTGTGATCTCGTGGCCCAGCAGCCAGCGGGTCGCGTCGGCCTCGTGGGCTACGGAGTCGGTGATCAGCATGGAGCTGGTGAAGAAGGGCGGGCTGACGACGTTGCGGTGCCGGTTGTGCAGCATGAGCGGACGGCCCAGCTGCCCCGTCGTCAACAGGGCCTTCAGCTTCGCGTACTCGGGGTCGTAGCGGCGCATGAAGCCGACCTGGACCCGGCGGTGGCCGAGTCGCTGTTCGGCTTCGAGGACGCGCAGCGCGGACGCCGCGTCGGGGGTGAGCGGCTTCTCGCACAGGACGGGCAGATCGTGCTCGAAGGCGGCGAGGAGGGTGGCCTCGTGGGCCGGGCCCGGGGAGGCGATCAGGACGGCGTCCACGTCGGCCGCGGCCATCGCGGCAGCCGGGTCGGTGTGGGCGGTGCAGCCGTCGACACGGGCGGCGACGGCCTTCGCGCGCTCCGCGTCGACGTCCACGACGGCCGCCACCCGTGCTCCGCTGGTGACTTCGTGGATGCGGCGCACGTGGTCGGCGCCCATCCTTCCGGTACCGATGACCGCGACTCCCAGAGGGGCACGCTCCGTCATGGCCGTCCTTTCGGGTCGTCAGGCGCCGCAGGACCTCAGGAACTTACGGGTGCGCACCGCGATCGGCAGCGGCTTGTCCGGCTCACAGGGGTACATGTCCTGCTCGACGATGGCGAACAGGTCCACGCCCAGCTTCTGGGCGGCCGTGAGGACCGGACCCAACTCGGGTACGCCTGCCGGCGGTTCGCACATCACACCGCGCGCCACGGCGGGGCCGAACGGCACCTCGTTCTTCACCACGTCGGCGAGGATCTCCGGGTCGACCTGCTTGAGGTGGAGGTAGCCGATGCGCTCGCCGTACGTCTCGATCAGCTTGACGCTGTCGCCGCCGCAGTAGGCGTAGTGCCCGGTGTCCAGGCAGAGGTTGACGGCGTCGGAGTCGGTCGAGTCGAGGAACTGCTCGACGTGCTCCTCGGTGTCGATGTGGGTGTCGGCGTGCGGGTGGACGACGATGTCCAGGCCGTACCGGTCCTTCACCTCGCGGCCGAGACGCTCCATGCCTGTGGTGAGATTGCGCCACTGCTCGGTGGTGAGTTCCGGCGCCTCCAGGATCTCCGCGGTCTTGTCGTCGCGCCAGAAGGACGGGATGACGACGAGGTGCCCCGCGTCCATGGCCTGGGTGAGCGCGGCCACGTTGCTGACCTGTTCCCAGGTGGAGTCCCACTCGGAGGGGCCGCGGTGCAGTCCGCAGAAGATGGTGCCGGCGGAGACCTTCAGGTTCCGCTTGGCCACCTCGTCGGTGAGCCGGGCGGGGTCGGTCGGCAGGTAGCCGTACGGGCCGAGTTCGATCCAGGAGTAGCCGGCCTCGGCGACCTCGTCGAGGAAGCGTTCCCAGGGCACCTGCTGGGGGTCGTCGGGGAACCAGACGCCCCAGGAGTCGGGGGCGGAGCCGACCCGGATGCGGTCGAGCGGGAGGGCCATGTCAGGACTTTCCTTCCGAGGACGTGGCTACGGGAGCGGTGAGGTCCCCCTCTTCGGGGAGCCCTTCGACGTCGACGCCGCGGACCTGCGCCAACTCGTGCTTGAGGGAGGCCAGTTCGGTACCGCCGGCCATGTGGTTGGTCAGCTCTTCGAGGCTGACCTCGCTGCGGGAGGAGGACAGTTCCATGGTGCCGAGGCGCAGCACGCCGAAGTGGTCGCCGACCATGTAGGCGTGGTGCGGGTTGTGGGTGATGAAGATGACGCCGAGGCCCTTCTCGCGGGCGGCGGCGATGTACTTCAGCACCACACCGGACTGCTTGACGCCGAGGGCGGCGGTCGGCTCGTCCAGGATGAGGACGCGGGCGCCGAAGTAGACGGCGCGGGCGATGGCGACGCACTGGCGCTGGCCGCCGGAGAGCGTGCCGATGGGCTGCTCCATGTCGTCCAGGACGATGCCCATGTTGCGCAGTTCCTCGTCCGCGGTCCGCTTCATCGTCTCGATGTCGAGACGGCGCACGGGCCAGGGGCCCTTGGTCATCTCGGAGCCGAGGAAGAAGTTGCGCCACACCGGCATCAGCGGGACGACCGCGAGGTCCTGGTAGACCGTGGCGATGCCCTTGTCGAGGGCCTCGCGCGGGGTGGAGAAGCGCACCGGTTCGCCGTCGACGAGGAACTCGCCCTCGGTGTGCTGGTGCAGTCCCGAGATGATCTTGATGAGGGTGGACTTGCCGGCGCCGTTGTCGCCGAGGACGCAGGTCACCCTGCCGGGGTGGACGTTGAGGCTCACGCCGTGCAGGGCGCGGATGTTGCCGTAGGACTTGCCGGCGTCGCGCAGTTCCACCAGGGGACGCTCGTCGGCGGGCGGGGTGTCCTTCAGGACGGCACCGTGGGTGCCCGTTTCTTTGCTGGTCATCGCGGTCACCTCCGGGTCGCCGTGCGCTGGACCCACAGATTGATGAGAACGGCGCCGAGGAGCATCACGCCGAGGAAGGCCTTGAACCAGTCGGGGTTCCAGCCGGCGTAGACGATGCCCTGCTGCACCATGCCGAACATGAAGGCGCCGAAGACGGGGCCGATCGCGGAGCCGTAGCCACCGGTGAGCAGGCAGCCGCCGATGACGGCCGCGGCGATGTAGATGAGCTCCTGGCCCACGCCCTCGCCGGACTGCACGGTGTTGAAGGAGAACAGCTGGTGCATGCCGACGAACCAGGCGCCGAAGCCGACCAGCATGAACAGGGAGATCTTGGTGAAGGTCACCGGGACACCGACGGCGCGCGCCGAGTCCTTGTTGCCGCCGACGGCGAAGATCCAGTTGCCGTACTTGGTGCGCAGCAGCACCCAGGTCGCCAGGGCCGCGAAGACCAGCCACCACACCACGGTGATCTTGACGTTGACCCCGCCGACGGTGAAGGTCGAGGCGAAGATCTTCTGCGCCTGTGTGAAGCCGTCCATGTCGCTGATGTCGTCGGTGGCCACGTTGCCCGTGACCAGCTTCGTGATCGCGAGGTTCACGCCCTGGAGGATCAGGAAGGTGCCCAGGGTGACGAGGAAGCTCGGCAGCCCGGTCTTCACCAGCAGCCAGCCGTTGAACGCGCCGATCGCGAGCGACACGAGCAGGGCGACGATGACGCCGACCCAGACGTTCATGGTCAGCTGGTAGCTGAGCATCGACGCGGTCAGCGCCGAGGTGATCACGGCGACACCGGCGGAGAGGTCGAACTCTCCGCCGATCATCAGCAGGGCCACGGGCAGCGCCATGATCCCGATGGTCGACGACTGGTACAGGATGTTCGCCATCGAGCTGCCGTCGCGCACCGGCGGTGCCGCGAACAGGAAGAACACGAGCACCGCGACGGCGCCGAGGAAGACACCGACCTCGGGCCGGGCGAGCAGCCGCAGTGCCAGCGGGCGCTGCCGCGTCCGGCCGTCGGACTGCTTGCGGCCGGGGGCCGGCGGTGTGTCCACCGCCGGCTCGGCGTGCTGGGTCATGCTCATCACCGGGTGCCCTTCGCGGCGAACTCCCCGATCTTGTCGACGTTGGACTTGTCGACGAAGGCCGGACCGGTCAGCACGGGCTGCTCACCGCCACCGCTGTAGTTGCCGTTGTTCTTGTAGAGCCACAGGCCGTCGACGGCCAGGTATCCCTGGAGGTAGGGCTGCTGGTCCACCGCGAATTGGATGTCGCCGCTCTTGACGGCCTTGATGAGGTCCTTGTTGAGGTCGAAGGTGGCGACCTTCGCCTTGCTGCCGGCGTCGCCGATCGACTGCACGGCGGTCAGCGCGAAGGGCGCGCCGAGCGTGACGACGTAGTCGATGGACGGGTCCTGCTTCAGCTTGGCGGTGATCGTCGACTTCACGGACGGCATGTCGGTGCCGTTGACGTTCTGGGTGTCGAGCTTGCCGTCGAAGGTCTTCTCCACGCCGTCGCAGCGCTGGGTGAGACCCACGTTGCCCTGCTCCTGGATGACACAGAGGGCGTGCTTCGCACCGACCTCGTTGAGCTTCTTGCCGAAGGCCTCGCCCGCGACGGACTCGTCCTGGCCGAAGAACTCCAGCAGGTTGAGGTTCTTCCAGTCGCTCAGGCCGGAGTTGAGGCCGACGACGGGTATGCCGGACTTCTCGGCCTTGCCTATGACGCCCTTCAGCGCGTCCGGCTTGGCGAGGGTGACGGCGATGCCGTCGACCTTCTGGTCGATCGCGTTCTGGACCAGGTTGGCCTGGTTGCCCGCGTTCGGGTCGGCGGAGTAGACGAGCTTGATGTTGTCCTTGGCGGCCGCGGCCTCGGCGCCCTTGCGGACGGTGTCCCAGAAGGTGTCGCCGGGCGCCTGGTGCGTGACCAGGGCGACGGTCATGCGCGGCGTGGTCGCCTTGCCGGCCGAGGCGTCCGCGGCGCCTTCCTCGGACTTCTTGCCTCCGGAACTGCTGGAGCAGCCGGCGAGGGTCAGGGCCGCTGCCGCGGCCACGGCGACGACGGGCGCGAACCTGCGAGAGCGGGGGTGAGAAGAGCGGTCCATCTTTCCTGGCACCTCACTGTGCTACTGCGGGGGAAAGGGAGGGATCACGAAGGGATCCGTGGTCCCGGAGCCTTACGGAGTCCGGATCATGATGCCGCAAACCGACTGTTGCGATGGCACGGGATACAAGTCCCTGCCGCGCCCGCTGTCAATACTTTGTTAAGACATCATTTCACGAGCAGGTCCGAATGTAAGTACAAACTATTGACAGCGCCGCCCTCCGAGACCTACACCTGGGAGGCGGCAGGTCCGTGGATGCACGCCCCCACCGTGGCAGGGGGCCACGGGACCCGCATCCCCAGCTTCCCGAGGAGGTCGCGCATGGCCGAGCCAGCCCAGTATTTCGATGTGATCACGATGGGCCGCATCGGGGTCGACCTCTACCCCCTGCAGACCGGCGTCCCCCTGGAGAGAGTGGAGACGTTCGGGAAATTCCTGGGAGGTTCGGCGGCCAATGTGGCGGTCGCCGCGGCCCGCCTGGGACGCCGTACGGCGGTGATCACACGCACCGGCGACGACCCCTTCGGCACCTACCTGCACCAGGAGCTGAAGGGCTTCGGCGTCGACGACCGCTGGGTCACCCCGGTCGGCGCCCACCCGACGCCGGTCACGTTCTGCGAGATCTTCCCACCGGACGACTTCCCGCTGTACTTCTACCGCCGTCCCAAGGCGCCGGACCTGGAGATCCACACCGACGAGCTGGACTTCTTCGCCATCCGCGGGGCCCGGATCTTCTGGATCACCGGGACCGGCCTGAGCCAGGAGCCGAGCCGCTCCGCCACACTCGCCGCCCTCAAGGCCCGCGACAAGTCCGGCACCACCGTCTTCGACCTCGACTGGCGCCCGATGTTCTGGCGCGACCCCGAGGAGGCCCGCCCGTATTACCGCGAGGCCCTGCGGCACGCCACGGTCGCGGTCGGCAACCTGGAGGAGTGCGAGATCGCCACCGGCGTACGTGAGCCGCAGGCCTGCGCGGATGCGCTGCTGGAGGCCGGCGTGGAGCTGGCCGTCGTCAAGCAGGGCCCCAAGGGCGTCCTCGCCGTGCACCGCGACGGCACTCGGGCCGAGGTCCCACCCGTGCCGGTCGAGGTGGTCAACGGCCTGGGCGCGGGTGACGCCTTCGGCGGCTCGCTCTGCCACGGTCTGCTCGCCGGCTGGGACCTGGAGCGGACCATGCGCCACGCCAACGCCGCCGGCGCCCTCGTCGCCTCGCGCCTCGCCTGCTCCTCCGCGATGCCCACCGAGTCCGAGGTCGCGGACCTCCTCGCCGGAGTGCCGTCGCCGAGTACGGGTCACTGATGCCGTCGCCGGGCACGAGCCATTGATGCCGTCGCCGAGCACGAGCCACTGAAACGGAGCCTTCCTTGAACATCGGCATCCCCGACCTCACCACGGTCAGAGCCCGCCGCCCCGAGGCGGTCGCGGAAGCGGCCGCCCGCCGGGTGCGCCGCCCGCTGATCGGCGACAGCGGCCGGCTGATGATCGTGGCCGCCGACCACCCGGCGCGCGGCGCCCTCGGGGTCGGCGACCGGTGCCTGGCCATGGCCGACCGCGCGGACCTGCTCGAGCGGCTGTGCACCGCGCTGTCGCGGCCCGGCGTCGACGGGGTGCTCGCCACCGCCGACATCCTGGAGGACCTGCTCCTGCTCGGGGTGCTGGAGAACAAGGTCGTCATGGGCTCGATGAACCGCGGGGGCCTGGCCGGCGCCTCCTTCGAGATGGACGACCGCTTCACCGGCCACCGCGCCGAGGACATCGCCCGGCTCCGCTTCGACGCGGGCAAGCTCCTGGTCCGCATCGACTACGACGACCCGGGCTCGCTGACCACGCTGGAGTCCACCGCGCGGGCGATCGACGCCATGGCGGCCCGCAGGCTCCCCCTCTTCGTCGAGCCGTTCATCTCCCGGCGGGTCGACGGCAGGGTCGTCAACGACCTGTCCGCCGAGGCCGTCACCCGGTCCGTCGCCATAGCCTCCGGGCTCGGCGGCACCTCCGCCTACACCTGGCTGAAGCTGCCCGTCACCGACGACCCGGACGACATGGCCGAGGTGCTGGGGACCTCCACCCTGCCGGTCGTGCTGCTCGGCGGCGAGGTGGGCGAGGACCAGGAGGGCACCTACGAACGCTGGCGCAAGGCCCTGCGGCTGCCCACCGTCCAGGGCATGGTCGTCGGGCGGTCGCTGCTCTACCCGGCCGGGGGCAGCGTGGAAGAAGCCGTGGACACGGCCGTCGGTCTGCTGTGATCCGGAGGAATCAATGACGTACCACCTTCCCGCCGGCAAGGCCCTCGGCGGCCCCTACGCCGTCGACGTCACGCCCGAGAAGGCCGGCTGGGGCCACTCCAGTCTGCGGGTCCTGGAACTGCCGCCCGGCGGCGCGCACTCCTTCGACACCGGTGACAGCGAGTGGATCGTCGTCCCACTGAGCGGCGGCTGCACGGTCGCCGCGGCGGACGACTTCGGCCAGGAGACGTTCGAGCTCCAGGGCCGCGCCGACGTGTTCAGCGGCGTCAGCGACTTCGCGTACGTGCCGCGCGAGGCCCGCGCGACCGTGACGTCGACCGGCGGCGGCCGGTTCGCGCTGACCGGCGCGCGCTGCACCCGCCGGCTGCCCCCGCGCTACGGCCCCGCGTCCGAGGTGCCCGTGGAGCTGCGGGGCACCGGCACCTGCTCCCGGCAGGTCAACAACTTCGGCGCTGCCGGGGTCTTCGAGTGCGACAAGCTCATCGCGGTCGAGGTGATCACGCCGGGCGGCAACTGGTCGTCGTTCCCGCCGCACAAGCACGACGAGCACCGGCCCGGCGAGGAGTCCGTGCTGGAGGAGATCTACTACTTCGAGTTCGCCGGCCACGACGGGATCCCTGGCCTCGGCTACCAGCGCGTCTCCCCGTCCGGCCCGGGCCGGGACACCGACGTGCTCGCGGAGGTACGCGACGGCGACGTCGTCCTCATCCCGGACGGCTGGCACGGGCCCTCGATGGCCACCCCCGGCCACCACATGTACTACCTCAACGTCATGGCGGGCCCGGAGGCCGAGCGCGCCTGGCTGATCTGCGACCACCCCGACCACGCCTGGGTCCGCGACACCTGGCCCGACCAGCCGGTCGATCCCCGGCTCCCCCTCTACACCGCCCCGGAGACCTCCGTATGAGCGCCCCCACCCGCAGACTGACGACCGCCCAGGCGCTGGTCCGGTTCCTGTCCGCCCAGTACACCGAGCGCGACGGCGTGCGCCGCCGGCTGATCGCGGGGACCTGGGGCATCTTCGGCCATGGCAACGTTGCCGGGGTCGGCCAGGCGCTGGTCGAGTACGCCGATGTGATGCCCTACCACCAGGGCCGCAACGAGCAGTCCATGGTGCACGCGGCCGTCGGCTACGCCCGGCAGCTCAACCGCCTGTCCGCGCAGGCGGTGACGACCTCTATCGGCCCGGGCGCCACCAACCTGGTCACCGGCGCCGCCCTGGCGACGATCAACCGGCTGCCGGTCCTGCTCCTGCCTGGCGACTACTTCGCCTCGCACGCCCCCGACCCGCTGCTCCAGCAGCTGGAGCACCCCGTCGAGGCCGACGTTTCGGTCAACGACACCCTGCGGCCGGTGTCGAGGTACTTCGACCGGATCACCCGCCCCGAGGCGCTGATCCCCTCGGCGCTCCAGGCGATGCGGGTGCTCGCCGACCCGGCCGAGACCGGCGCCGTCACCCTCGCCCTGCCGCAGGACGTGCAGGCGGAGGCGTACGACTGGCCGGAGGAGTTCTTCGCCGAGCGGGTCTGGTGCGTACGGCGTCCCGCGCCGGACCCGGTGGAACTGGCGGCCGCCGTCGAGGCGATCAGGTCGGCCGAGCGGCCGCTGATCGTGGCGGGCGGCGGCGTGCACCACAGCGAGGCCGAGCAGGCGCTGAAGGCGTTCGCTTCGGCCACCGGCATCCCGGTCGCCTCCACCCAGGCCGGCAAGGGCTCGCTCCGCCACGACCACCCCGCCGACCTCGGCGGCATCGGCCACACCGGCACCGCGGTCAGTGACGAACTGGCCCGCACCGCCGACCTGGTGATCGGCGTCGGCACCCGCTACACCGACTTCACCACCGCCTCCGGAACGCTCTTCCGGCACCCGGGCGTGCGGTTCCTGAACCTCAACATCACCGCCTTCGACGCCCACAAGCTGGCCGCGCGGACGCTGGTGTGCGACGCCCGGTCCGGCCTGGAGAAGCTGGCCGGGGAGCTGGCCGGACACCGCGTGCCGGAGGCCTACGAGGCCGAGTACCGCGCCGGCAAGGAGCGCTGGGTCGAGGTCGTCGAGGCCGCCTACCGGGCCGACGACGACAGCGCGGTCCCGACCCAGACGCAGGTGCTCGGCGCGCTGGACGCGGCCGTCGGCGACGACGACGTGGTGATCAACGCGGCCGGTTCGCTCCCCGGCGACCTGCACAAGCTGTGGCGCTCCCGCAGCCCGCGCCAGTACCACCTGGAGTACGGCTACTCCTGCATGGGCTACGAGATCCCGGCCGGCATCGGCGTCCAGCAGGCCGCCCCGGGCACCCCGGTCTGGGCGCTGGTCGGCGACGGCACCTACCTGATGATGCCGACGGAGATCGTCACCGCCGTCCAGGAGGGCCTGCCCCTCAACATCGTCCTGATCCAGAACCACGGATACGCCTCCATCGGCGGCCTGTCGGAGGAGACCGGCGGCGAGCGGTTCGGCACCGCCTACCGCTTCCGGGCCGCCGACGGCACCTTCACCGGCGCCCCGCTGCCCGTCGACCTCGCCGCCAACGCGGCCAGCCTCGGCATGGACGTGCTGCGCGCCAAGACCGTCCGCGAGCTGCGCGAGGCGCTGGCCGCGGCGCGTGCCTCGGACCGGCCGACGTGTGTGTACGTCGAGACCGACCCGGCCCCGACCGCTCCCCCGGCCGAGGCCTGGTGGGACGTGCCGGTGGCGGAGACCGCCTCCCGCGACGCGGCCGTCGAGGCCCGCGAGCGCTACGACCGCCAGGTCGCGGACCGCCGCCACCACCTCTGAACTCCCCTGAACTCGAGCTCCACGAAAGGCCACCCCCGCACCATGAAGACCATCACCCACTGGATCGACGGCAAGCCCGTCGAGGGCGGCTCCGGCCGGTTCGGCCCCGTCTACAACCCGGCGACCGGCGCCCAGGAAAAGCAGGTCGCGTTCGCCTCCGTCGACGAGGTCGACGCCGCGGTCGCCTCCGCCAGGGCCGCCTTCGAGAGCTGGGGTGAGTCCTCCCTGGCCAAGCGCACGGCGATCCTGTTCAAGTACCGCGAGCTGCTCGACGCCCACCGCGACGAGATCGCCGAGCTGATCACCGCCGAGCACGGCAAGGTGCACTCCGACGCGCTCGGCGAGGTCGCGCGCGGCATGGAGATCGTGGAGCTGGCGTGCGGGATCTCCGTCCAGCTCAAGGGCGAGCTGTCCACCCAGGTCTCCCACCGGGTCGACGTCGCCTCGATCCGCCAGCCGCTGGGCGTGGTCGCCGGCATCACGCCGTTCAACTTCCCGGCGATGGTGCCGATGTGGATGTTCCCGCTGGCGATCGCCTGCGGCAACACCTTCGTGCTGAAGCCGTCGGAGAAGGACCCGTCGGCGTCCCTCCGGCTGGCCGAGCTGGCCACCGAGGCGGGGTTGCCGGAGGGTGTCCTGAACATCGTGCAGGGCGACAAGACGGCTGTGGACCGTCTCCTGGAGCACCCGGACATCGAGGCGGTGTCCTTCGTGGGCTCGACGCCGATCGCCAAGTACATCCAGTTGAAGGCCGTCGAGCACGGCAAGCGGGTGCAGGCCCTCGGCGGAGCCAAGAACCACATGCTGGTCCTGCCCGACGCCGATCTGGAACTCGCCGCCGACCAGGCGATCAACGCCGCGTACGGCTCGGCCGGTGAGCGTTGCATGGCCGTGTCGGTGGTCGTGGCCGTCGGTGACATCGGCGACGAACTGGTCGGCAAGATCGCGGAGCGGGCCAGGAACCTGAAGATCGGCCCCGGGAACGACCCGGCCTCGGAGATGGGCCCGCTGATCACGCGCGAGCACCGCGACAAGGTGGCGTCGTACGTGGCCTCGGCCGCCGAGCAGGGCGCGGAGGTCGTGGTCGACGGCACCGGCTTGACGGTGGAGGGCCACGAGGACGGCTTCTTCCTCGGTGTCTCCCTGCTGGACCGGGTGCCGCTGACGGCGGACGCGTACCGTGACGAGATCTTCGGCCCGGTGCTGGCGGTCGTCCGTGCGGAGACCTACGAGGAGGCCATCCGGCTGATCAACTCCTCGCGCTGGGGCAACGGCACCGCGATCTTCACCCGGGACGGCGGCGCGGCCCGCCGCTTCCAGCTGGAGGTCAAGGCCGGCATGGTCGGCGTCAACGTGCCGATCCCGGTGCCCGTCGGCTACCACTCCTTCGGCGGCTGGAAGGACTCGCTCTTCGGCGACCTGCACATCTACGGCAACGACGGCATCGCCTTCTACACGCAGGGCAAGGTCATCACCACCCGCTGGCCGGACCCGTCCGACGGCGGCATCAACCTCGGCTTCCCGAGCAACTCCTGACACCTATAGGGGGTCATCCATGGCGAAGACCGGTGACCGGGCCCGCACCACGGCGGCCTCCGCGCTCGGCTCGCTGGACTTCGCCCTGGACCGGGGCAGCCCCGTGCCGCTCTACCACCAGCTCGCGCAGCAGCTGGAGGCGGCGATCGCGCACGGGGCCCTCGCCCCGGGGAACCTCCTGGGCAACGAGGTCGACCTGTCCGTGCGCCTCGGCCTGTCCCGCCCCACCGTCCGCCAGGCCATCCAGTCCCTCGTGGACAAGGGACTGCTGGTCCGGCGGCGCGGGGTGGGAACGCAGGTGGTGCACAGCCGGGTCAGGCGCCCGCTGGAACTGAGCAGCCTCTACGACGACCTGGAGGCGGCGGGGCAGGCGCCGACCACCGAGGTCGTGCGGGGCGAAGTCGTTCCGGCCTCCTGCGAGGTGGCCGCCGCTCTCGGCGTGCCGGAGGGCGGCGAGGTGACCGTCCTGGACCGGCTGCGCCGCACCCACGGCCGGCCGATGGCCCTGCTCCGCAACCACCTGCCGGTGTCCCTGCCGGCCCTGGACGGCGCGCGCCTGGAGTCGACCGGCCTGTACCGCATGATGCGCTCGGCGGGTATCACCCTGCACAGCGCCCGCCAGACGATCGGCGCCCGAGCGGCCACCGCTGAGGAGGCGGCACGCCTGGACGAGCGGGAGGGGGCGGCGCTGCTGACGATGCAGCGCACGGCGTACGACGACACGGGGCGCCCGGTCGAGTACGGAACGCACATCTACCGGGCCTCGCTCTACACCTTCGACTTCCAGTTGCTCGTGCGGCCTTGACCGGGCTCGGGGATCGGGTACAGAGTCGTACATATACACCGTAAACATACGGTACTCGACCGCCACCCGACGCGGGAGTCCAGGCATGGCCCGCAGGAACCAGTTGCCGACCGCTCGAGGAGCCGGACCCTCATGGGCTCCTTCTACCGTCCTTGTCACCGGCGGGGCCGGTTTCATCGGCAGCCACACCTGCGTGGAGCTGCTGGACCACGGCTACGAGGTGATCGTGGTCGACGACTACTCCAACAGCACACCCCAGGTGTTCGCCCGGGTGGAACGGATCGCCGGCCGCTTCGTCGGCGCCGTGTACGAGCTGGACATCCGTGATCGGCACGCCCTCTCGGCCGTCTTCGACCGACACTCCGTGGACGCCGTTGTGCACTTCGCCGCGCACAAGGCCGGGGGCCTGTCGACACGGATGCCCGTCGCGTACTACGACACCAACGTCGGCGGGACCACGGCCCTGCTGCGGACCATGCAGGAACACGAGGTGTACCGGCTGGTCTACCCCTCCTCCTGCTGGATCTACGGCGACGCCGGCGGCGGTCCCCTCGACGAGACGACGCCCGCCCGACCGGGGACGCCCTACGCGTCCTCGAAGTGGATCTGCGAGCAGATCCTCGCGGACGTGTGCCGCCGCCACCCCGAGTTCACCGTGCTGTGCCTGCGCTACCCGGTCCCCGCGGGGGCCCACCCGAGCGGGCTCCTCGGCGAGGACCCGCGCCACACGCCCGAGAACCTGCTGCCGTACCTCGCGCAGGTGGCGGTCGGCCGGCGCGAGATGCTCCCCGTCCACGGCGACGACTACCCGACCCGCGACGGCACCGGGATCCGGGACTACCTGCACGTCATGGACGCCGTCGAGGCACACCGCGTCGCGCTGGACCACCTGGCCGACACGCCGGGCATGCAGGTGTACAACCTGGGCGGGGGCGCGGGCAGTTCGGTCCTCGACGTCATCGACACGTTCTCCCGGGCCTGCGGCAAGCCCATCCCGTACGACGTCGGGCCGCGCCGCCGCGGGGACGTCGCCGAGCTGGTCGCCGACGCGTCGGCCGTGGAGCGCGCATGGGGCTGGCGCCCCACCAGGGATCTCGCCGACGTGTGCCGGGACGCCTGGCGCTTTCAGCGGCTCAATCCGCACGGTTACGTCGAGACCGCGCGGCGGCCCGAGGCGAAGGAGTAGGCCGCCATGCGGTCCCCGCCGACCGGCAGAGGCGTCCTGGGCCGGCAACTGCCGGTCCTTCACGTCTGCCTGGTCGCGCTCCTCACCGTGGCCTACGTGGCCGTTCCGGTCCTGCGTACGCCGTCATGGGCCCTCATCGGACTGGCCGGGGTCGCAGCCGTCCTGGCCGGGACCCGGATCCACCACCCCCCTCGTGCCCGCCCGTGGCTGCTGCTCGCCGCCGGCCTGCTGGTCCTCACCGCGGGCGGCACCCTCGCCCGGGCCCAGGAGGCGTACGTCTCCGAGCCGGTCCCGTTCCCGTCCCCGGCGGACGCCTGGCACCTCGCCGTGTACCCGCTGCTCGCCCTGGGCCTGTCGGGTCTGCTGCGCTACCGCTGGACGGGCCGGGACCTGCCGGGCCTGCTCGACGCCCTGGTCATCACCGGCGGGCTCGTGCTGCCGGTGTGGGTCTACGTGGTGCAGCCGCTGGCCCGGCAGGAGGGGCTGACCTGGCAGCAGCGTGCGATCAGCGTCGCCTGTCCGCTCGGGGACGTCCTGGTGCTGGCCCTGCTGGTCCGGCTGCTCGCGCGCTGCCCCTCCCCCGGCACGAACCGGGCTGCCCAACTGCTCGTCCTGGGCACGCTCGCCCTCCTCGGCTTCGACATCGCCCAGGGCGTCCTCCGGCTCAACGGCGCCTGGCAGACGGGGGCGCTTCTGGCCTTCGGCGGCATCGTGTTCTGCACTGCGTGGGGTCTGGCCGCGCTGCATCCCTCGATGGCGCGGCTGAACGCCCCCGACTCGCCGCCCCAGTCGCTGCTGCCACCCCGGCGCCGGCTGCTGCTGCTCGCCGCAGCGACCCTGATCCCGCCCGCGATCCTCGTCCAGGAGGAGAGTCTGGGCCTGGCCTTCGACGCGACCGTACTGGCCGCGTTCTCCGGGGTGCTGTTCCTGCTGGTGATCCTCCGGCTCACCCTGATGGTCGTCGCGCACCGTCGGGCCATGACCAGGGAACTGGCGCTGCGCACCGCGGCCGCGTCCCTGGTCGGGGCGTTCTGGCCGGCGGAGATAGAGCGGGCCTGCGACGACGCGGTGACCGAGCTGTTCGGACCGCAGGGCCGTCATGCGACTCTGGTGCTGCCGGCCGCGGAGGCACAGGACCTGTACGCGCGCCTGGCGCGCTGCCCGGCCTGGGCCAGCGGCACGCGGACGGGACCGGCCGAGGTGGCCGGTCGCCGCACCGTCCTTGTCCCGGTCGCCGCGCTCGGACCCGAGATCGCCGCCCAGCTCGGCGACCTGCCGACCGCGCTGCTCTGCCCCATGGTCCAGCCCGCCCGGCCGGCCGGAGGCGAGCTGCCGGGCGCGCTGCTGGCGGCCGGTTCCGAGCGTCAGCTCACGGAGATGCGCGGCTCCCTGGAGTTGCTCGCCTCGCACGCGGGGCTCGCCACGGAACGCATCGCGCTGCGGCGGGAGGTCATCCGACAGGAGAGCGAAGCGTACTTCCGGACTCTGGTGCACAACGCCTCGGACGTCATCCTCATCGTCGACGACGACACCACCGTCCGCTACGCCAGCCCGTCCGCACGGACCGTATTCGGCGCCGACCTCACCGGGACCCCGCTGCCCGGTCTGGTCGATTCCCGGGACCGGGACCGGGTCGTCGGGACCCTGGACACCCTGCGCGGCGATGAGCGACAGGAGGCGCACGACTACTGGCGGGTCAGCCGCGAGACGGCCCGCATCGAGGTGGAGGTGCGCTGCCGCGACCTGCGGCAGGACCCGACGGTGGGCGGCCTCGTCGTCACGTTGCGGGACGTCACCGAGCAGCGGCAGCTGGAGCACGAACTCACCCAGCGAGCCTTCCACGACGCCCTGACCGGCCTGCCCAACCGCGCACTGCTGCTGGAGCGGACGGAGCGTGCGCTGCGCAGGGGCCACCGGGAGTCCACGACCACCTGTCTGCTCTTCATCGACCTGGACGACTTCAAGATCGTCAACGACACGCTCGGCCACGCGGTCGGCGACCGGCTGCTGTGCGCAGTCGCCGAGCGCCTGTCCGGGACCCTGCGGCGCACCGACACCGCCGCCCGGCTCGGCGGTGACGAGTTCGCCGTGCTGGTGGAGGACGCGGAGCAGCCGACCGACGCCGAGGTGCTCGCCGCGCACGTGGTCCGCACCCTCAGCCGGCCCTTCCACCTCGCGGTGGAGTCGGTGAGCGTCTCGGCCAGCGTGGGCGTGGCCACGGCCCGGGACAGCACCGACGCCGGGGAACTGCTAGCCCTCGCCGACCTGGCCCTCTACGCGGCCAAGTCCTCCGGCAAGCGCACCTGGCGCCGCTTCAGGCCCCAGCAGCGGGTTCGGGTGGTGGAACGCCACGACCTGCGCGTACGGCTGGACCACGTCGTCAGCAAGGAGGAATTCGGCCTGCTCTACCAGCCGGTGGTGGGCATCGACAGCGGCGACATCGTGGGCTTCGAGGCTCTGGCCCGCTGGCCGGAGCTCGAGACCGATCCGGTTCCGCCGGGTCAGTTCATCCCGCTCGCCGAGGAGACCGGGCACATCTCGACACTGGGAGCCTGGGTGCTGCGCAAGGCGACGGCCGACATGGCCCGGCTCCAGCACCGCACGCCCCGGGGCGCTCCGCCCTATCTCAGCGTCAACGTGTCGGCCCGGCAGTGGCGGGACACGGGTTTCCTGGACGAGGTGTGCACCGCTCTGGACACCACGGGCCTCGCCGCGGGCACCCTGCAGCTCGAGCTCACCGAGTCGGTGCTCATGCAGCGGACCCCGCAGATCGACGCGCAGATCCAGGCCCTGAAGGACCGGGGTGTGCGCATCGCGGTCGACGACTTCGGCACCGGATACTCCTCGCTGCGCTACCTGCGGGACTTCCCCATCGACGTGCTGAAGATCGACAAGTCGTTCGTCGACGGTCTCCCGGAGGACCCCCAGCAGGTTGCGCTGGTCGAGGGCATCGTGCATCTGGCCGACACACTCGGTCTCCAAGTGATCGCCGAGGGCATCGAGGCGGAGCCGCAGCGGGAACTGCTGGCGCTCGTCGGATGCCGGTACGGCCAGGGCTTCCTGTTCGCGCGTCCGCTCACGGTGCAGCAGGGCGAGGCCCTGCTGCGGGAGCGCGACGGCGTCGACCCGAGGGCCGGTTGAGAGCGACCGCGGGGAAAGCGGCAGCGGGGGGTGAGATCGACCGCGGGGCGGGATTTCAGCCCCGGCCCGCTGCTGCACCCCGGCGGTGCCACGCCGATGGCGCCGACAGGCCGAACGCCGTCTCCACCAGCGCGATGTGGCTGAACGCCTTGGGAGCGTTGCCGAGCTGGCGGCCGGTGTCCGGGTCCCACTGCTCGGCCAGCAGCCCGACGTCGTTGCGGACGGCGAGGACCCGTTCGAAGGCCTCCCGGGCCTGCTGCCGGTGCCCGGTTGCGGCGAGGGCGTCGGCGTACCACAGGGAGCAGGAGACGAACGTGCCCTCGCCGCCGTCCGCGGCCTCGGGCCGGGTGTCGTCCGGCGCGTACCGGCGGAGGAACCCGCCGTGCCCGAGACGGCCCAGGGCCCGCACGGTCCCGCGCACCCGTTCGTCGTGGGCGGGCAGGAACCCGACCCGGGGGATGAGCAGTGACGAGGCGTCCAGGCCGGGTGCGCCGTAGGACTGCACGAAGGTGCGCCGGGCGGTGTCCCAGCCCTCCCGGCAGACCTGCCGGTGCACCTCCTCGCGCATGGCCTGCCATTCGCCGGAGGAGCCGTTGCGTCCGAGCAGCTCGCCCATGCGCAGGGCGCGGTCGGCTGCCACCCACGTCATGACCTTGGAGTGCACGAACTGCCGGCGTGTCCCGTCCGCCTGCCACAGCCCCTGGTCCGGTTCGCGCCAGTGCCGCAGCAGAAACCCCATGAGTGACTCGACCAGCTCCCACACATGGGCGGGCATCGGGATCCCGGCGCGCAGTGACAGCCAGAGGGTGTCCATGACCTCGCCGTAGACGTCCAGCTGGAAGGTGCTCACCGCCGAGGTGCCGAACCGCACGGGTTGGGAGCCCTCGTAGCCGGGCAGCCAGGGTGCCTCGGTCTCCGGCAGCAGCCGCTGCCCCTTCACGCCGTAGACGGTCTGGAGGTCTGCGGGGTCGCCGGCGACGGCCCGGACCAGCCAGTCGAGCCAGGCCGTGGCCTCGTCGCGGTAACCGCTGCGCAGCAGGCAGGACAGGGTCCGGGTGGAGTCGCGCAGCCAGCAGAAGCGGTAGTCCCAGTTGTTCCGGCCGCCGATACGGCCGGGCAGGGAGGTGGTGGGGGCGGCGACGATGGCGCCCGTGGGGGCGTAGGTGAGGGCTTTGAGGGTGATCAGGGAACGCACCACGGCGTCGCGCCACGGCCCTTGGTAGCGGCACCGGGCGGCCCAGCGCCGCCAGAAGTCGGCCGTCTCCTTCAGGGCGGTCTCCGCCGGGACGGACATGAGCGAAGGGGCCGCGGACCGGTACGAGGGCGTCCACCCCAGGGTGAGGTCCAGCCGGCGCCCGGCCGTCACGGTGAAGTCCCAGACGGTGGCGTCCTCGTCGCCCCGGTCGCGGACATGGCCGTCGCAGCCGAGCCAGACGGCGTCCGGGCCGGCGACGGCGACGGTGCAGTGGCCGACGTCCCGGACCCAGGGCACGACGCGGCCCTGGTGGAAGCGCAGGCGCAGTTCGCTGCGCAGGTCCACCGTGCCGGACAGGCCCTCGACCAGGCGGACGATGCACGGCACGTCGGCGCGCGGCGGCATGAGGTCCGTGACCCGCACCGATCCGGTGGGTGTCTCCCAGACGGAGTCGAGGACCAGGGTGTCGGCCCGGTAGGAGCGGCGGGTGCACCGGCCTCCGGAGCGGGGGGCGAGTCGCCAGCGTCCGTTGTCCTCGGTGCCCAGCAGGGCCGCCAGACAGGCCGGGGAGTCGAAACGGGGCAGACACAGCCAGTCGACCGACCCGTCCCGGCCGACCATGGCGGCCGTCTCCAGATCGCTGATGAGCGCGTAATCCTCGATGGGTGCATTCATGATCGGGACTACGCCGTGTGCACTTCGCCGCTTTTCACATTACGCCGTTTGAACCGGCACTGCCCTTGACCTCGGGAGCAAATCGGGCAAGATGTACGTATACACCGTAAATATATGGCGTCTCCCCAAGGCGTCACACGCGGAGATACCGGCATCATGAACCACACGCACCAGCTTTCCGAGCTCCCCACCTCCTCCCACGCCAACGGCGCCGTACACCCCATGCGCCGGGCCGGAGACCGTCCCCCGCCCCGGGCCACCGTGAGTCTGGTCGTCCCGGCCCGGAACGAGGCCCGGAACATCCCCTGGGTCTTCGAGCAGATCCCGGACTGTGTCGACGAGGTCATCCTGGTCGACGGGGATTCCGTCGACGCCACGGTGCACATGGCCACCCGGTGCCTGCCGACCGTCCGTCATGTCGAGCAGAGCGGCCCGGGCAAGGGGAACGCCCTGCGCACCGGCTTCCTCGCGGCGACCGGCGACCACATCGTGATGATGGACGCCGACGGCAGCATGCTTCCGGGGGAGATCCCGCACTACCTGCACTTCCTCGACAACGGCTTCGACTTCGTCAAAGGCTCGCGTTTCATCGCGGGCGGCGGCTCCCTGGACATCACCCGCATCCGGCGGCTCGGCAACCAGGTGCTGCTGACCGCCGTCAACCACCTCTACGACGCGAAGCTGACCGACCTCTGCTACGGGTTCTGTGCCTTCCGCCGCGACTTCCTGGACGATCTCGACCTGCACTCATCGGGGTTCGAGATCGAGACCGAGATGATCGCCCATGCGCTGCGCTCGGGGCTGCGCATCGCCGAGGTCCCCAGCCTTGAACTGCCCCGCCGCAGCGGGCGTTCCAACCTCCATGCCGTCTCCGACGGCCGCCGGGTGCTGCGTACGCTGCTCTCGGAGCGTCCGGGCGTTCGGTGAGTGACGTGTCGTCGTCGACGAAGGGCTGGAGCCGACCGCGCACGGCGGGCCACGAGGCGAACCGTGCGCGCCACCCCGCCGGTGCGGCAAGCACGCCGGCGAAATCATCCGCGATCGCCACCTCTCCGTCCGGTGGCGGGGGAGGGCCCCCGCCACCGGACGACACACCGCACGGCCCGTCTCCGGCGGCGTCCGCATCCCGCCGTTCCCGAGTGCGCCGGATCGGCCCTGGCGCCGGCGCAGCACTCTTCGTACTGCCCGCATCGATCGCCCTGTGGTTGCTGTCGCTCCGCAGCGTAGATCTCGACGACATGGGAGACCTCGGGCTGCTGAACGCGCTGCCCGTACTGTTCTGGGTCGCCATCGCTCTGCTCGTGCTCGGCTTCTGCGTCGCGGCGGCCGACCGACGTACTCCGCACGGCTGTTACGCCCTGTACGTGTTGACCCTCATCGCGATCCTCCACGCGACGCCACCACTGCTGTACCAGGAACTGCGGTACTCGTGGGCCTGGAAACACGTGGCGGTCGTCGACGCGATGCTCCGTCACAACGGCGACGTGCCGAATGCCGGTGGCTTCGACATCTACAACCAGTGGCCAGGGTTCTTCCAGTTCAACGCGCTGATCGTCAGAGCCACCGGGCTGGAGTCCGCCCTGGGGTATGCGGTGTGGGCTCAGGTCACAGCCAACGTGCTGATACTCGTCCCGCTCCTGATGATCTACCGTTCGGTCACCACCGACCGGCGACTGATCTGGGGCGCCGCCTTCATCTACTACTCGTGTTCATGGGTGGGGCAGGACTACTTCGCACCCCAGGCCTTCACCTTCCTCCTCTTCACGAGTGTGATCGCCCTCGTCGTGCGACAGCTTCCCTCGTCGCGGCTGCCCAGAGCGGGCACGTCCCGTGGCTCCTGGCCGCCCGGTCGCCTGATTCTGGTGCTGGTGATCGAAGCAGCGATCGTCTCGTCTCACCAGCTCACTCCCTTGATGCTGATCAGCGCGCTGCTGCTACTCTCTCTTCCCCGACGCAACCGCAAGGTGACCCTGCCCGCCCTGGCCGGCGCTGTCGCACTCACGGTGGTCTGGGACACCACCGTGGCCAGGCGGTACGTCGCAGAGAACCTCCAGAGCTTCGTCGGCGCCCTGACCCAGCCCGAGACCAACATCTGGTCCGGTCTCAGCAGGCTTTCCGACGCCGCTCCGAGCCAGATCATGGTGTCGTGGATCGACCGCGGTCTGTCGGGAGGCGTCTTCCTGCTCGCCGCCCTGGCCTTCCTCGCGCACAAGTGGACTCGGCACACTCCACTGCCCCTGCTCGTGCTCTTCCCCCTCCCCTTGGTGGTGGTCAACGCCTACGGCGGGGAAATGGTGTTCCGGGCCTACATGTTCGCCCTGCCGGCGGCGGCCTTCCTGGTGGCCACGCTGTTGTTGTCTCCCAAACGGCACGTGCTGATGAGAACGGCCGTCCTCTACGTCGCCCTGCTGGCCATGATCGGGAGCTTGCTGTTCGGCTACTACAGCAAGGAGTCGATGAACCGCTTCTCCGCAGGGGAAGTCGCGGCCACGCGGTACATGACGACTCGGACCCCGCCCGACTCGCTGATCGTCTCGGTCACCTTCGCCGCTCCCGGCCTGGAGATGCATTACGACCGTCATGAACGTGCGGAGATCACGGAGGAGGGCCTCGAGGCGAAGCGTCTGCTGGCGAAGGATCCCCTGGCAGGCCTCGAACCCATCCTCGGCAGGGCGGAGGACGGACCGGCCTACGTGCTCCTCAATCGCGCCCAGTACGCGGACGTGCACCTCAATGGAGAGATGCCTCCCGGCTTCATGGACCGGCTCGCATCCGACCTGGCCGAGTCCCCCTCGTTCACTCCGGTGTTCCGTCACGCGGACGCGGTCGTGTACCGGTTCGACCCTCCGATGGAAAGGAGCCGCTGATGACCTGGGTGCGCTGGGCGGTCGCGGTGTCCGGATGGGTGGCTGTCGCCGCGACCATGCTGCCGCAGGGTTCACCGCTGCGCGGGGCAGTCACCGCCTTCTTCCTTCTCGTCTGCCCGGGGCTGGCCGCCACCCTGCTCTGGGCCCGCCCGACGCTCTCCCGCGGGGCCGGTCCCGCGCACCTGCTGGAGAGTGCGCTGCTCACCGGGGCCGTGAGCCTTGCCCTCACGGCGTTGGCCGCTGAAGCGCTGTATCTGAGCAACGTCTTCACCGTCACACGGGCCCTGCTTGTCCTCGCGGTCCTCTGCTCCGCGCTCGTGCTGGCAGATGCCGTCCGCGACCGCGCCCCCGGCCACACTGCCCGTCGGCTAGAGGACTGAGGAGCAACTGTGCGCGCGCCCTTCGCAGCCCCGCCGTCCCGGACGCCGGAATCAGAGCCTTCCCGCAAGCCTTCGGAGCGCTCCATGGGCGCCCTGGCGCGAGCCAGGCTCGCCTCCGTCATGCCCCGCGAGCCGCTGTTGCGCAATGGACACCTTCTCGCCCTCAGCTCGCTGGTGAACGCGGCACTGGGCGCCGTCTTCTGGGTGTGTGCCACGCAGTGGTACGACGACCGGACCGTGGGGCTCAACTACGCCACCGTCTCGGCCGCCACACTTCTGTCCACCATCGGTCAGCTGAACCTGTCCGACTTCCTGGTGCGATTCGTACCCGCCGCCGGACGGCACACCCGCAAGCTGGTGCTCTCGTGCTATGCGGCCAGCATCGTCTGCAGTGTGCTGGTGGCGGTGGGGTTCCTGCTGCTCGTGCCCCGGCTCGCCCCCAACCTGGACTTTCTGCTGCACCCCCTGACCGCCGTGTTCTTCGTGGCCTACACCGCGGGTTACGCCATCTTCGCCCTGCAGGACGGTGCCCTCACCGGAGTGCGACGGCCCGGCTGGGTGGTGACGGAGAACGTGATCTTCGCCGTGGTGAAGATCATGCTGCTGGCCGTGGGAGCCGCGCTCACTCTCTTCGCCGGGATTCTGATCTCCTGGGCAGGTGCCCTGCTGGTGGCACTGCTGGTGGCCAACGTCTTCCTGCTGCGCCGTGCCGTGCCACGCCACGAGCAGGAGAGGCCCCGGACGACCCGCCCGCCCCGCCTCATCGGATACGCGACTGCCGACTACGTCGGCTCCCTGTTCCGCATGGCCGCATACAGCTTGCCCCCCCTGCTGGTCCTGAACACGCTGGGTCCCGCCCAGAGCGCCCACTACTCACTCGCGTGGATCGTCGGCTACGTCCCCTACCTGCTGGCCACCAACATGGGCAGCTCCATGATGGTGGAAGCGGCACACGCCCCGGGCCGACTCCCGGAACACGCCTTCCGGGTGCTCCGGCACTCGGCCCTGATGATGGCCGCGGGAGCGTTGGTGATCATCGTCATCGCTCCGTCACTGCTCTCGTTCTTCGGCCCGGAGTACGCCGAGGACGGCACCACACTGCTGCGGCTGCTGGCTCTGTCGGCGCTGCCGAATCTCGTGGTCAGCCTTGCCGTCGACGTCGCGCGCATGCGCCGACGGCTGCGTCAGGTGGTCGGACTGCAGCTGGTCTCGTGCGTCCTGGTGCTGGGCCTGGCCGAGCTGCTGCTCCCGGTGCTCGGGCTGGCCGGCGGCGGTCTCGCCTGGCTCGTGGCCCAGACCCTGCTCGCCCTGTACCTCCTGATCCGGCGGTCACGCTGGCTGCCCAGGACACCGGAGGACCCTGCTGTGGATGCGCCCCCGAACCCGCAGCCCGTGACCCGACCCGCCGATGCAGGCCGCCCGGGCACGGACGATTCCGGCCCGACGGCGCCCCGCCGGGCCCCGCACAAGGAGTGAGAACATGGCCCCGCCGAACATCTCCGTGGTGATCTGCGTGTACACCGAGGAGCGCTGGGTGGACATCCTCGCCGCCGTCGACTCGGTACGAGGTCAGACCTGGCCGGCCCTCGAGGTACTGCTGGTCGTCGACCACAACCCCACGCTGCTGCAACGTCTCGACGCCGAGTACCGTCAGCACGACGGACCCGGCCCACCGGTACGGGTGTGCGCAAACGCCGGCCCCCAGGGACTGTCGGCGGGCCGCAACACGGGGATCGCCGCGTCTCGGGGCTCGGTGATCGCGTTCCTCGACGACGACGCCGTGGCCGAACCGGACTGGCTGCGCCACATGGCATCGGCGTATGAAGATCCCCGGGTCATGGGGGTCGGCGGCCGCACACTCCCGGCATGGGCCTCCGGGCACCGTCCCGCATGGTTCCCCGCCGAGTTCGACTGGGTCGTCGGATGCGCCTACGAGGGGTTGCCCACCGGACGCACGCCCGTGCGCAACGTGCTGGGCGGCAACTCCTCGTTCCGCCGCACGGTCTTCGACGAGGCAGGCGGATTCGCCGTCGGCATCGGCCGTGACGGTGACAAGCACCCACTGGGTTGCGAGGAGACCGAACTGTGCATCCGGCTGAGCCGGACCCTGCCGGGTGCGGTGTTGCTGCTCGATGACCGCGCGGTCATCCACCACAAGGTTCCGGCCGCCCGGGAACGATTCGGATACTTCCGCCGCCGCACCTACGCAGAGGGACTGTCGAAGGCCCGGGTCACCCGTCACGTGGGCGTCGGCAAGGGACTGGAGTCCGAGCGCCGTTACACCACGCGCGTGCTGCCCGCAGGGGTCGCCCGTGGGGTGCGCGATGCCCTGCTGGGGCGCCGCGGCGGTGCGGGGCGTGCCGGGGCGATCGTGACCGGGGTGCTGACCGCGGCCGCGGGTTATGTGGTCGGCAGCTTCCATGCCCACCGGGCGGGTGCGCCGTCCTGGGTCGTGGAAGGGCTGGAAGCCGCGCCACGGCCACCCGGGCACACCCCGTCCGAGCCATCCGCGCCAGACCAGCAGCACACCGAGGACCGGGGGCTCTTCTCTCCGGCCCTGCGGTCCCTCGGCGACGGCCACCGCGCACAGAGAACGAGGACATGAATCATGGATATCAACGTGTACCGGCCCGCACAGCTGAGCGACGCCGACCGGACCGTCTGGACCGCCATACAAGCGGAAGCACCGCGTCATGGCTCGTCCCAGATGGCCAACCCCTTCCTGTCGCCCGAGTTTGCCGAGGCGGTCGGTCGCCAACGGCGCGACGTGCGGGTCGCCGTGCTGCGCGAAGACGGCCCACAGGGCGAGCCGATGGCCTTCTTCCCCTACCAGCGCACGGCGACCGGGGTGGGCCGCGCGGTCGGCCTCGGCCTTTCCGACTGCCAGGGCCTTGTGCACCGGCCCGGTTTCCGTTGGGACGCGCGTGAGTTGCTGTCGGCCTGCGGCCTCGCCATCTGGGAGTTCGACCATCTCGCCGCGGGACAGCAGCCGTTCCAGCCGTCGGTGACCGGTACGTTCGCCTCCCCGGTGATCGACGTGGCGGACGGCTGGGACTCCTATGTCGCCCGCATGCGGGAGCGGTCGGCGAGGGGCACCCGTGTCAGGCTGGCCCTGGAGCGCAAACTGGCCCGGGCGGCGGGGGAAGTGCGCTATGTGCACGACGAACGAGATCCCGCGATGCTGCGCATGCTCATGGACTGGAAGTCGGCGCAGTACCGCAGGACGGGCCGCAGCGACCGGTTCTCCCACCCGTGGATCATCGCGCTGGTGGAACACCTCTTCCACACACGCACCGAGTCGCTGAAGGGACTTCTGTCCGTGCTCTACGCGGGCGGCCGCCCGGTCGCCGCGCACTTCGGGCCTCAGTCGCGGCACGTCCTGGCGTGCTGGTTCCCCGCCTATGACCCGGCCTTCGCCAAGTTCTCACCCGGCATGGCGCTGCACCTGCGCATGGCGCACGGGGCCGCTGACGACGGCCTCTCCTACCTCGACCTCGGACGTGGTCAGAAGGAGCACAAGGACATTCTCAAGACGCGTGAGCTGTTCGTGTCGGAGGGATGGGTCACCCGGCGCCATCCGGTCGCCCTCGCCTATCAGGCGCGGCGTGCGCCGGCGCGGGCACTGCGCAACACCGTCGTCTCACGTCCCGAGTTGCGAAGGCCCGCCGATCGGCTGCTGAAGAGCGTGGGGAGGGTCCGGGCATGGAAGACCGCCTCGTAGCACCGCGGCGCATCGCAGCCGCCCGCCCCGTCCCTATCCTCATGTACCACGCGGTCACACCCACGCCGGCTCCGGCGGTGCGCGGCCTGTCCGTCGCGCCGCAGGCGTTCGCCGATCAGATGCGGCTGCTCACGGAGCGAGGATTCACGCCCGTGACCACGGCACGGCTGGCTTCCGCTTGGCGCGGGGGTCCACCGCTGCCGCACCGGCCCGTTCTGATCACCTTCGACGACGGGTACCAAGGAGTGCACCGTCATGCCCTGCCCGTGCTACGCGCCTACGGCTTCACGGCGACGGTTTTCGTCACCACCGGTTGGCTCCCGGGCCGGCACGAGATCCATGGTGCGGCGCTGGACACCATGCTGAGCTGGGACGAAGTGCGTGAACTGGCCGAGCAGGGCGCGGAGATCGGCGGGCACAGCCACAGCCACCCCCAACTGGATCAGCTGCCGGACCGCGAGATGCGCTACGAGGTGGAGAGCTGCGAGGAGATGATCGCCGAGCAACTCGGCCGCTCCCCGACCTCCTTCGCCTACCCGTACGGCTACTCCGACCGGCACGTGCGCCAGGTGGTGAGAGCGGCCGGATTCACCCAGTCCGTGGCGGTGGGCAACGACCTCGCCGGCCCGCGCCAGGGCCCCTTCGCGCTGCGGCGGTTGACCGTGCGGCGCCGCACGGGTCTGGAGGAGTTCGCACGGCTGGTGGAGGGGCGGGCCATCGGGCGTACGTTCGCGGTGGACCGGACACTGACGAAGGGCTACGCACTCGTCCGCGGCTCACGCCGGCTCATGCGGAAGACGGTCGGCTCAAGGCCCTGACGTGGAGAGTGACATCGCTGAGGCGACCGTATGACGACAGCCCGAGGGCAGAGGACAAGGCGTGGTCGGTGGCGCGTCGGCACCCTGTTCACCGTGGTCATGGTCACCCTTGCGCTCGTTCTCTCGTGCCATGCCGCGCCCGGGGGCCACGACCGCCCGTCCCCTCCCCCGGCCTCCCTGGGGTGGGGCCTGACACACACCCAGTACAGCGCCGACGACGGGGAACGTGCCGCGGTGAAATCCGTACGGGACGCTCTCGCCGAGCGGTCCCTGCCGCAGAACCAGCACATCATGGGCTGGGGCGCCGACAATCCCGAGCCTTCCCCCGGCCGCTACGACTTCGCGTCGCTGGATGACCGGATCAACTTCATCCGGCGAGCCGGTGGCACACCGGTCATCACCTTGTGCTGTGCGCCCGACTGGATGAAAGGGGGCGCATCCGGCAGCACGGACTGGTCCCGCCGCTCCCTGGAGGCCGCCCCGACCCCGGAGCACTACGACGACTTCGCCGCCCTGTCCGCCACCATCGCCGAACGTTACCCGGACGTACGGCACTTCATGGTCTGGAACGAGTTCAAGGGCTTTTTCGACGAGACCAGGCAACGCTGGAACTACGAAGGTTTCACGGAGCTCTACAACCGGGTCCGCCACGCCTTGAAGAGGGTGAACGAAGAGAACCTCGTCGGCGGGCCGTATCTGAACATGGACAGCTTCGGGCCCGGCCGGAGCACGTACCCATCCTCTCTGAAGGGTTCGTGGGGCAGCGTCGACCAACGCGTACTCGACGCCTTCGACTACTGGAACACCCACAAGACCGGAGCGGACTTCGTCGTGGTCGACGGCTCCAGCTATACGCACGACGACGAGACGCTGCCGGACCGGTTCGGAGCGCTCGACAAATTCACGGCCGTCGGCCGGTGGATACGGGCGCGCACCCACCTTCCCGTGTGGTGGGCCGAGTACTACGTCGAACCGGGGGCCGACGGCGGCCGAGACCGCTGGAGCGAGCGGCTCCGCCTCGCGATGCAGGCAGCCGGCATGATCGCCATGGTCCGGGGTGGTGCTACCACTGGGTTCTACTGGAACCCACAGAAGCGGACTGGCCCGTGCGCCGGCTGCCTGTGGCGCAGTACGGACCTCACCGACGGCACGGGGGGCGAGCCACAGCCCCTGCTTGAGTTCCTTCGGCGCTTCGACAAGGAGTTTCCGCCCGGCACGAGATACCGGACGGTTGACGTGTCGCCCGCTGGGCCACCAGATGCGTGGATTCTGGCCGACGACGACGCGGTCCTCGTCGTCAACGCCCTGGAGCGACCTCTGCGGCTCGAGGTCGACGGCCGGGCCGTTCAGCTGGCCGGCCATCAGGTCATCTGGCTGAGGCGAGGGTGAACCGGCTCGAGACGACGCCTGGGAATATGGGGTTTATCCCGTACATTGACGTCACCTGCTTACCCATGAACCGGAGGCGATGCATGGCCAAAGAGGAGCGGCCCATCCCCTCACGCCGCGCCAGCGACCGCGGCCGTCTCGGCCGGCTGAGCCGGGAACGGGTGCTGGCCGCCGCCCTGGACCTGGTGGACAGTGAAGGCCTCTCGGCTCTGAGCATGCGCCGTCTGGGAGCGGAACTCGGTGTGGAGGCGATGGCGCTCTACCGGTACGCGGCGAGCAAGGACTCTCTGCTGGACGGGCTGGTCGAGGCCCTGTACCTGCAGCTGGAGGGGCGGCTGGCCGCGGAGCCCGGCGCCGGATCGGACGTCGAGGGGCCCGAGTGGCGTCACGGACTGCACAGGATGGCTCGCGCAACGTACGACGTATGCCTGGCTCACCCCCAGGTGGTTCCGCTCCTGGCAACCCGCATGATGGCCGTGCCCATGGCCCAGCGGCCCGCCGCGGTCCTGCGGGATCACGAACGGGTGCTGACCCTGCTGCGGAGTGCCGGTTTCGACGAAGCGACCGTGGCCGAGGTGTTCCGCGCGTTCACGGCGTGGCTGCTGGGCTACGTGTCCGTGGAGCTGCGCCCGATGGTGGACAACCCGGACGAGACCGATCCGGCCTTCCGTCTCGGACTGCACCGGCTGTCCGCGAAGGAGCTGCCGACGCTGCGGGAGACGGCCGCCGCGCTGGCCGAGCAGGGCGGTCCGGAGGGCCTCGCGGCCGGTCTTGACGCCCTGCTCGACAGCTTCACGCGCGGCTCCGCCTCCGCAGCATCCGGCTGAACGGCGTGTCCGGCCGCTCCAGGCGCTCACCGTCCACCGTGATGTCGACGACCTCGTTGAAGAAGGCGACGCGCCCCTGGATCACCGCCACCGCGGGCAGCGGCTCGGGGTAGGTCCACACGAGGTTGGGCGGCACGTCGGCGTCGCCGCGCCACGACCAGTAGGCGGCGGTGCCCTTGTAGGGGCATCCGGTGTGGTGGTCGGTGGCGTCGAACAGGTCGAGGCGGACGTCCTCCCGGGGGAGGTAGTACCGGGTGGGCAGGGACGTCTCGAAGAGCAGGACCGGGGCGTGGCTGTCCGCGACGACCTGCCCATCGATCTCGACCTGCACATGGCGGCTGCTCGGCAGCGCGTCGACGCGTTTGTGCGGGTCACGGGGGTGGATGAAGATCTCCTCGTCCTCCTCGTACCAGTGGTCGAGGCCCGTGTCGGTGCGCAGGAACCACTCGAAGGCGATGTGGCCGGCCAGGTCGTCGGCGGGGAACGTCCAGGCCGCGTTCTCGCGCACCTCGCCCTCGGCGTCGAGGTCGTAGAAGACCCGGGAGCCGGTGTGGGCACCCGTGCGCGGGTTCTCGGCCGGGCGGAGGAGGTCGGTGCGGACGTCCGCGCGGGGGAAGGCGTACTGCGGCACGGGCAGGTGGGGCTCCCAGACGAGCACCGGGTGCCGGCTGTCGACGACGGTGACGTCGCCCTTGCGGCCGCGCACCCAGCGGTCGCTGGGCTCCCACATGAGGCCTTCCGGGGTGGTGCGGATCGAGCGGGCGGCGGGGTGGG